>CAZBMU010000043.1:0-11543 GCA_964493175.1 uncultured Clostridium sp. | reverse complement strand
ATGATGTAGAAACATCACCACAAGGAAAAGGGTATGAAGATGATGATGATTATGATGAAATAGTTGTACCATCAATACAAAACGGAAAATATAATATTATTTTAGTAAAAGAGGATGAAAATGGAGAACAACTAAATTCAAAAGCAGTATTTGAATTAAGATCAGGAAACAATGAAACAGAAACAAAAGAAGTAACTGGAAAACTTACAATAGTAGAAAATGTAGAAATAAATTCTTCAAATGTAGAAACATTAGATGTATATAGAATAAAAGAAGTAAAAGCACCAGACGAATATTGTGAATTTGAAGGAACAATAGAAATAACAGTTAAAAAGAAAGTAGATGGAAATAACTATATAGTAGAAAATATAAGTTATAAAGTTTTTGATTCAGAAGAAAAAGAAATTACAACACAAGATGCGAAAGTTTATTTAAAAGATGGTAATATCTTTGTTGAAGTAAAAAATTATAAAGAACAAGAAGAACCAAAAGAAGAGGAACCAAAGAAAGAAGAACCAGAAGATTCAAAAGAATTTGACTTAGCATTAAGAAAATGGGTAACACAAGCAATAATTACAGAAAATGGACAACAAAGAGTTGTAAATACAGGACACGGTCCTTATGATGATCCAGAAGCAGCAGTAAAAGTAGAAATTAATAAAAAATTCATAAATACCACAACAGTTAAATTCAGATATTCTATAAGAGTATCAAATGAAGGGGATATTGCAGGATATGCAAAAGAAATAACAGACTATGTACCATCAGGACTAAAATTTATATCATCAGAAAATCAAGAATGGACAGATGAAGGAAATAACGTTATATCTACAAAACAACTAGAAAATTCATTAATACAACCAGGTGAATATAAAGAAATAAGTGTTTTACTTACATGGGTAAATAATGAAAGCAACTTAGGATTAAAAACAAATATAGCAGAAATATCAGAAGACTATAATGAATTCAATATTCCTGATAAAGATTCAACACCTAATAACAAAAAATCGGGAGAAGACGACATAGATGATGCTCCGGTATTGTTATCATTAAAAACAGGACAAATAAGAATCTTCTTCATATTAGGATTTGCAATATTAACCATATTAGGAAGTGGAATAGTATTAATAAAAAAATATGTATTAAATAAATAGTACTTAAAGTGAACCTGAATCGTTAGACAAAAAGTTTAACAAAGAGGGTTCATTTTTATATTGCTATTTTGCTTAAAATATAGTAAAATAAATCCATGAAAAACATTTCATAGAACTAGAACATCAACCTAAAAAGGTATGTAGAAAGGAAGAAAAAAACATGAAATTAATATCATGGAATGTTAATGGGATAAGAGCATGTTTAAACAAAGGATTCAAAGACTTCTTTGAAAATATTAATGCAGACATTTTTTGTATACAAGAAACAAAATGTCAAATAGATCAAGTAGACTTGGAATTTGATGGTTATACAAGTTATTGGAATAGTGCAGAAAAAAAAGGATATTCAGGAACAGCTATATTTACAAAAATAAAGCCAAAATCAGTTAAATATGGAATAGGAATAGAAGAACATGACAAGGAAGGAAGAGTAATAACACTTGAATTTAAAGATTTTTATATGGTAAATATATATACACCAAATTCAAAGAGAGAATTAGAGAGATTAGAATATAGACAAATATGGGAAGATGAGATAAGGAAATACTTATTAAATCTAAATGAAACAAAACCTGTAATAATGTGTGGAGACTTAAATGTAGCACATAAAGAAATAGATTTAAAAAATCCGGATACAAATCATAGAAATGCAGGATTTACAGAAGAAGAAAGAAATAAAATGACAGAACTCTTAAATGCAGGATTTGTCGACAGCTTTAGGTATCTATACCCAGAAAAAAAGGAAGCATATAGCTGGTGGTCATATATGAGAAAATCAAGAGAAAAAAATGTAGGGTGGAGAATAGATTATTTTATAGTATCAGATAAAATAAAGAATCAAATAAAAGAAGCAAAAATTCATTCAGAAATAATGGGAAGTGATCACTGCCCAGTAGAATTAGATATATAAATTGATAACAGGGAAGGATTTTTTGGAAATTTTAGGAGGAAAAAGTATGAAAGAAATCAAAAATCATGCCAAAAAATGGACATATTGGTTTTTACTAGGTGTTGCAATAATAATTGTATACAAATTGTTAGATAATTTTGGTGAAATATCAGAAGGAATAGGAAAATTTTTTAATATAATTAGTCCATTTTTAATTGGAATATTTATAGCATATATATTATATATTCCTTGTAAAAAAATAGAAGAGATATATAGAAAAGTTAAATATAAATTTGTAAGAATGAAATCAAGAGTTTTAAGTATTTTTACAGTTTATATTATAGCAATAATTTTATTAATTATATTATTTAATGTAATTTTACCAGTAGTTATTCAAAGTGTTGCGGATTTTTTAAATAATATACAAGGTTATTATGAAACAGCTCTAAATAAATATAATGAAATACCAGAAGATTCAGTGTTTAAAGGTGAATTTGTAAAAGAAATAATAGATAATATAAAAAACATTAATATTAAGCAATATTTTCAAGTAGATAAAATTATAAAATATGCAATTGAAGCGGTAAATGCTGTAACAAGTATATTTAAAATATTTGTTGCATTTATAGTGTCAATATATATATTAATTGAAAGAACTCAAATAGTAAGATTTTTAAAAAGATTTGTAAATGCTATGTTTAAAGATAAAACATATAAAAATATAGAAAAATATTTTAATAATACAAATGAAATATTTTTTAAATTTATTGCAAGTCAATTTTTAGATGCAATTGTTGTTGGAATTCTAGTAACTATTGCATTAACAATTATGAAGATAAAATATGCACCATTATTAGGTTTTATAATTGGATTATTTAATATGATTCCATATATAGGAGCTATAATTGCAATTGTAGTTTCAGGACTTATAACATTAATTACAGGAGGTTTATCTCAAACAATTTGGATGTTAATTGTAGTAACAATTTTACAACAAATTGATGCAAATATAATTAATCCAAAAATAGTAGGTCAGTCACTAAAACTAAGTCCATTACTTATCATTTTTGCAATAACTGTTGGAGGTGCATATTTTGGAGTGCTTGGAATGTTTTTAGCAGTTCCAGTAATTGCTGTTATAAAAATATTAATAGAGGATTATGTGGATTTTAAATTAGAAGAAAAAAGACAATGGCAAAAGCGTTAAAAAATCACTCTAGACAAAAAAATTATTATAATGTACAATAGAAAAGACGAAAATTTAGGAGGATAAAATGTCAAGTTTACCAATATTAGTTAAATATATAATAATTGGACTTATAAGTATGGTACCAATAGTAGAATTAAGAGGAGCAATTCCAATTGCAGAAAGTTTAGATTTAAATATATTTATATATTACCCAATAGCAATAATATGTAATATGTTACCAGTTCCATTTATATATCTATTTGCAAGAAAAGTATTAGAATGGGGAAAAGATAAAAAAATAATAGGAAAATTTTTTACATGGTGTATAGAAAAAGGTGAAAAAGCAGGAGAAAAACTAAAAGAGTCTGCAGGAAATAAAGGTTTATTTTTTGCATTACTTATTTTTGTAGGAATTCCTATTCCTGGAACTGGAGCATGGACAGGAACATTAGCAGCAAGTTTTTTAAAAATAGATTTAAAAACAAGTGTAATAGCAGTAATGCTTGGAGTGGTTTTAGCTGGAATAATAATGAGTTTAGGAAGTAAAGTTGTTTCAATTTTAGGTTGGGTTGGATTAATTGCAATCATTGTAGCAATTATAATTGTAGTAGCTATATCTATTCTTATAAAGAAAAAGAAATAGTTGCCAAACCCTTGACTTCCGTAAGAAAATCTGATATAATATTCTGGCATATGTAGGTAAAAACACCTATATATGCCAGAATTTTTTATCTAGAAAATTTAATAATTGGAAAAAGAGGAATCAAAAGCAATAAGCCCTAAGAATATTTGGATTGTAAAAGCAGACAATTTAAAAACTTAGACAAGCAATTGTAATTAGAGAAGGACTTTTTCCAGTCAATAAATTTATATCTGCTTAAATTTTATTTAAGGAGTGATTTTTTTTGAAAATCAAAGAAGTTAAGTACGAGAAAGCAACTCGCAAAGACTTTGCCAAAGTCGGAGATTATATCGAAATGCCAAATCTTATTAAAGTTCAAAAAGATTCATATGACTGGTTTGTAGAAGAAGGACTAGGAGAAGTATTAAGAGACATTTCCCCAATCGAAGACTATTCAGGCAACTTAGTTCTTGAATTTTTCGACTATTTCATGGAAGAAAAAACTAAATACACAGTAGAAGAAGCAAAAGAAAGAGATGCAACTTATTCAAGTAGATTACATGTAAAAGTAAGGCTAATTAACCGTGAAACAGGAGAAATAAAAGAACAAGAAATCTACTTAGGAGATTTTCCACTAATGACAGATAGCGGTACATTTATTATAAATGGAGCAGAAAGAGTTGTAGTAAGTCAATTAGTACGTTCACCAGGATGCTATTATGGAGAAGAATTTGACCCTAAAACAGGAAAAAGGACATACAACTCAACAGTAATGCCACTAAGAGGTGCATGGCTTGAATATGAAACAGATGGAAACGACATTTTCTGGGCACGTGTAGATAGAACAAGAAAAGTACCTGTAACAACACTTTTAAGAGCAATAGGTTTAGTAAAAGATACAGAAATATTAGATTTCTTTGGTGAAGACAAAATGTTAAAAGCAACAATAGCAAAAGACCCAATAAAAGACCAAGATGAGGCACTTATAGAAATATATAAAAAATTAAGACCTGGAGAATTACCAACAGCAGATGCTGCAAGAAACTTATTTAATGGACTATTTTATGATAATAGAAGATATGACTTAGCAAAAGTTGGTCGATTCAAATTTAATCAAAGACTAGCAATTGCAGGAAGAATAAAAAATAAAGTAGCAGCAGAAGACATAATAGATAAAGAAACAGGTGAAGTTTTTGTACAAGCAGGGGAAATAATATCAGAGGAAATTGCAGAAAACATACAAGATTCTGGAATAAATGTAGTTGATATTTTAAACGGAGAAGAAAAAATAAGAATAATTGGAAATGGAGTTGTAAATATCCACAATGTATTGCCAAAAGCAGATTTAAGTAAACTTCACATTAAAGAATTAGTAAATTATGAAGTATTAAAAAATATAATTGAAAATACAAAAAAATCAGATTTAGTAAAAGCTATAGATGATAGAATGGATGAATTAATTCCAAAAACAATAACAACAGAAGATATGCTAGCATCTATAAACTACTTACTAAATGTTTCACAAGGGCTAGGAAAAGCAGATGATATAGACCATTTATCAAACCGTAGAATTCGCCAAGTAGGGGAACTTTTACAAAATCAATTTAGAATCGGTTTAGCAAGACTTGAAAGAGTTGTCAGAGAAAGAATGACAATACAAGATTTAGATGTTATAACACCACAAACTTTAATAAACACAAAACCAATAACATCAGCAATAAGAGAGTTTTTTGGAAGTTCACAATTATCACAATTTATGGACCAAACAAACCCACTATCAGAATTAACACATAAAAGGAGAATTTCAGCATTAGGACCAGGAGGTTTAACTAGAGAAAGAGCAGGTTTCGAGGTTCGTGACGTACATTATACACACTATGGAAGATTGTGTCCAATAGAATCTCCAGAAGGACCAAATATTGGACTTATATCAGCACTTTCATCATTTGCACAAATAAATGAATATGGTTTTATTGAAACACCATATAGAAAAATAGACCCTAAAACACACAAATTAACAGATATTGTAGAATATATGAGTGCAGATGTTGAAGATAAATATATAATAGCACAAGCATCAGAGCCAGTTGATAAAAATGGAAAATTTGTAAATAAAAGAATAAGAGTCAGATTTAAAAATGAAGTTATAGAAGTAGAAAGTGATAGAGTACAATATGTAGATGTATCGCCAAAACAATTAGTTTCAATAGCTGCAGCAATGATTCCATTTTTAGAACATGATGATGCAAAAAGAGCTCTAATGGGTGCAAATATGCAACGTCAAGCAGTTCCATTAATGATTACAGAAAGCCCAATAATCGGAACAGGAATAGAATATAGAGCAGCAAAAGATTCAGGAATACTTATTTTAGCTGAAGATGATGGAGAAATAGAAAAAGTTACAGGAGATAGTATAACAGTAAAATATAAAAATGGAAAAAAGGTTGTACATAAACTTCGTAAATTTAAAAGAACAAATGGTGGTACATGTATAAACCAAAAACCAATAGTTAAAAAGGGTGAAAAGGTTAAAAAAGGAGATGCCATAGCAGATGGTCCATCAACAAAAAATGCTGAAATGGCACTTGGCAAAAATGTATTAGTAGCATTCTCAACATGGGAAGGATTTAATTATGAAGATGCTATATTAATAAATGAGAAACTTGTAAAAGAAGATGTATTTACATCAATTCATATAGAAGAATATGATTGTGAATGTCGTGACACAAAACTAGGAGCAGAAGAAATTACAAGAGATATTCCAAATATAGGAGATGACTCATTAAAAGATTTAGACGAAAATGGAATAATAAGAATAGGTGCAGAAGTTAGACCAGGGGACATTCTAGTTGGAAAAGTTACACCAAAAGGAGAAACAGAACTAACTGCAGAAGAAAGATTATTAAGAGCTATATTTGGTGAAAAAGCTAGAGAAGTTAGAGATACATCACTTAGAGTACCACATGGAGAAGAAGGTACAGTAGTAGATGTAAAAATATTTACTAGGGAAAATTCAGATGAATTAGGACCTGGTGTAAATCAAATAATTAGATGTTATATAGCAACAAAAAGAAAAATATCAGTTGGAGATAAAATGGCAGGACGTCATGGAAATAAAGGTGTTATTTCAAGAGTATTACCAGAAGAAGATATGCCATTTATGCCAGATGGAACTCCAATAGACATATTATTAAATCCATTAGGTGTTCCTTCACGTATGAACTTAGGTCAAGTTCTTGAAGTACATTTAGGAGGAGCTGCAAAAGCATTAGGATGGAAAATAGCAACACCAGTATTTGATGGAGCAACAGAAGAAGATGTTAAAGAACTATTAGTAAAAGCAGGAATGAATGAAGACGGAAAAACAATTCTTTATGATGGAAGAACAGGAGACCCATTTGATAAGCCAATTACAGTAGGTGTTATGTATATGTTAAAATTACATCACTTAGTAGATGACAAAATACATGCTCGTTCAACTGGACCATATTCATTAGTTACACAACAACCACTTGGAGGAAAAGCACAATTTGGTGGACAACGTTTTGGAGAGATGGAAGTTTGGGCTCTAGAAGCTTATGGAGCATCATACACATTACAAGAAATGTTAACAGTTAAATCAGATGATGTTGTAGGTCGTGTAAAAACTTATGAGGCAATAGTTAAAGGAGAAAATATTCCAGAACCAGGAATCCCAGAAGGATTTAAAGTTTTAGTTAAAGAATTGCAATCTTTAGGATTAGATATACGTTTATTCTCTGAAGATAACCAGGAACTAGAACTAAAAGAAAATATTGAAGGCGGAATAGAATATGACCATTCATTAGAAGAAAACAAAAGTCTTCCAATGGGTGATGAAATTTTAGATGAAGACGATTTAGAAGGATATGAAGAAGAAACTGATGAAGATGAGCAAGATGATGATATGTCAGATGAAGATTTATATGACAATGATTTAGCTAATGATAATATTGATAATGATAATGATATAATTGAATAGGAGGAAAAGATTTGGACGAATTAGAAATTTTTAATAAATTAAAAATCGGAGTGGCATCAGATGAGAAAGTCAGAGAATGGTCAAAAGGTGAAGTTAAAAAACCTGAAACTATTAATTATAGAACATTAAAACCAGAAAAAGATGGTCTATTTTGTGAGAGAATATTTGGACCAACAAAAGACTGGGAATGTCATTGTGGTAAATATAAAAGAGTTAGATATAAAGGAATAGTATGTGACAGATGTGGTGTAGAAGTTACAAAATCAAAAGTAAGAAGAGAAAGAATGGGACATATAGAACTTGCAGCACCAGTTGCGCATATTTGGTATTTTAAAGGAATACCAAGTAGAATAGCTTTAATGTTAGACATTTCACCTAGAAACTTAGAAAAGATAATATATTTTGCATCTTATGTTGTAATAGATAAAGGAACATCTAAATTAGAAAAATGTCAAGTTTTAAATGAAAAAGAATATCACGAAGCAGAAGAACAATATGGAAAAGGTTCTTTTAGAGCAAAAATGGGAGCAGAAGCAATTAGAGAATTATTAGAACAAATTGATTTAGAAAAATTATCTGCTGAAATTAAAAAAGAACTAAAAGATGCAAGTGAACAAAAAAGACTAAAACTTGTAAAAAGATTAGATACTGTTGAATCATTCAGAATATCAGGAAACAAACCTGAATGGATGGTTATGAATGTTGTACCAGTAATTCCACCAGAATTAAGACCTATGGTTCAATTAGATGGTGGTAGATTTGCAACATCAGACTTAAATGACTTATATAGAAGAGTTATAAACAGAAATAATAGATTAAAAAGACTATTAGAATTAGGAGCGCCAGAAATAATTGTTAGAAATGAAAAAAGAATGTTACAAGAATCTGTAGATGCTCTAATAGATAATGGAAGACGTGGAAGACCAGTAACAGGTGCTGGAAATAGACCTCTTAAATCATTATCAGATATGTTAAAAGGAAAACAAGGAAGATTTCGTCAAAACTTACTTGGAAAGCGTGTTGATTATTCAGGGCGTTCAGTTATAGTAGTTGGACCAGAACTAAAAATATATCAATGTGGACTTCCAAAAGAAATGGCAGTTGAATTATTCAAACCATTTGTAATGAGAGAACTAGTAGGAAGAGGGATTGCTCAAAACATCAAAAACGCAAAAAGGATGGTTGAAAGATTAAGACCAGAAGTATGGGGGATATTAGAAGATGTTATAAAAGACCACCCTGTAATGTTAAACCGTGCCCCAACACTACATAGACTTGGAATTCAAAGTTTTGAACCAGTATTAGTAGAAGGAAGAGCAATAAAACTTCATCCATTAGTATGTGAGGCATTTAATGCAGACTTTGATGGTGACCAAATGGCTGTACACTTACCATTATCACCAGAAGCACAAGCAGAATCAAGATATTTAATGTTATCAACAAACAATTTACTAAAGCCACAAGATGGAAAGCCAGTTGCAGTACCAAGACTAGACATGATTTTAGGAAGTTATTATTTAACAATGGTATTAGATGGTGAAAAGGGTGAAGGAAAATACTTCAAAGACCCAGAAGAAGCAATAATGGCTTTTGAAAATAATGAAGTTGGAATTCATAGTAAAATATTTGTTAAAATAACAAAAGAAGTAAATGGAGAACTTAAATCTAAAAAAATAGAAACAAGTGTTGGAAGAATCATATTTAATCAAGGAATACCACAAGATTTAGGGTTTGTAGATAGAAAAGAAGATCCATTCCAATATGAAATAAGTTTCCCTGTTATGAAAAAATCAATGGGTAATATAATAGAGAAAGTAATTAGAATACATGGATTAACAAAATCAGCAGAAGTAATTGATTATATAAAATCATTAGGATTTGAATATTCAACACTTGCTGGAATAACATTCTCAATGGATGATGTAAAAGTTCCAGAGGCAAAGAAAAATCTACTTAAAGAAGCAGATGATGCAGTTGAAGAAATAAGAAAACAATATGCAAGAGGATTAATAACAAATGATGAAAGATATAATGCAGTAATAAATGTTTGGGAAGACACAACTAAAAAAGTTAGTACAGCAATGGAAGAAAACTTTGAAGAATTAAATCCAATATATATGATGGTTAAATCTGGAGCCCGTGGTAATATGAACCAGTTAAGACAGATTGCAGGAATTCGTGGACTTATGGCAAGCACAACAGGTAAAGCAGTAGAAATTCCGATAAAATCTTCATTTGCAGAAGGACTAGATGCACTAGAATACTTTATTTCTGCACATGGTGCACGTAAAGGACTTTCAGATACAGCTTTAAGAACTGCAGACTCTGGATATTTAACAAGAAGATTAGTTGATGTTTCACAAGACATAATAGTAACAGAACATGATTGTGAAACAAAAGATGGAATAATAGTATATGATGTTAAAGATGGAAACCAAATAATTGAAAAAATGCAAGAAAGATTAGTTGGAAGATATCCTGTTGAAGATGTAATAAATCCAGAAAATAAAGAACTTATTGTAGACTCACAAACAATGATAACAGAAGATATTGCAGATAAGATAGTAGAAGCTGGAATAGAAAAACTAAAAGTACGTTCAGTACTTGGATGTCGTGCAAAACATGGTGTGTGTCAAAAATGCTATGGAATGGGATTAGCAAGAAGAGATTTAGTATCAATAGGAGAATCTATAGGAATAATTGCAGCTCAGTCAATTGGTGAGCCTGGAACACAGCTTACAATGAGAACAATCCACTCAGGAGGTGTAGCTGGTGTTGCAGATATCACTCAAGGTTTACCTAGAGTCGAAGAATTATTTGAAGCTAGAAAACCAAAAGGATTAGCAATAATAACTGAAATAGATGGAAAAGTAAAAATAAAAGAAACAAAGAAGAAAAAAGAAGTTGTAGTAACATCAAAAGATAATTCAAAATCATACACAATACCATTTGGATCAAAAATGAAAGTTAAAGATGGAGATATAGTAGAAGCAGGTCAGCCATTAATAGAAGGTTCAATAAACCCATCACAAATACTTGAAATAAAAGGACCAGAAGGAGTATATGAATACCTAATTTCAGAAGTACAAAAAGTATATAGAAATCAAGGTGTTGATATAAATGACAAACATATTGAAGTAATTGGTAGACAAATGTTAAGAAAAGTTAGAGTAGATGACAATGCGGACACAGATATGTTCCCAGGATCATTAATAGATATGTATGAATTTGAAGACAAAAACAATAAAGCTATAAGTGAAGGTAAAAAACCAGCAACAGGAAAACGAGTATTACTAGGAATAACAAAAGCTTCACTTGCTACAGATAGTTTCTTATCTGCAGCTTCATTCCAAGAGACAACAAGAGTATTAACAGAAGCGGCAGTTAAGGGAAAAGTTGATGACTTATTAGGACTTAAAGAAAATGTTATTATTGGTAAATTAATTCCAGCAGGAACTGGAATGCAAAGATATCAAAGCATTAAAATTAATACAGAGGGAGAATAAGGAACGTTTTTTCCTTCCCTCGTTCAAAAATTAGGGAACACACCTTGGCTTGATTTAGCCTGGACGGTGTCCCCTTTTTTTATTTAATCGTTCATTGCGCTAAAAAAGAATTTGTAAATTATTAAATAGCGCCTCTTTCATGCTCAAAATGTATTATATTATTTTGCATGTAATTACGAATGT
>CAZBMU010000042.1:0-11822 GCA_964493175.1 uncultured Clostridium sp. | reverse complement strand
AACTCTTTCTGACCGATAATTTAATTTCAACAATTTCATAACCTCCTTAAAATAATTATTTTATAGGTAATCTATATAAACTTACAAATTGTAAGATAATTATGTTAATATTTTATCATAAAACAACAAAACATTCAACTTTTTATATTTAATTCACAATATAGACATAATTACAAATTATAATGTATAATATATGTAGTTTTTATAGGAGGAAATAAAATGATAAATGAATGCATTTTAATAGTAGATGACGAATCTAGAATGAGAAAACTAATAAAAGATTTTCTAATGGCAAAAGGATATAGCATACTAGAAGCAGAAGATGGAGAAAAAGCATTGGAAGTTTTTGAAAACAATAAAAATAAGATAAGTCTAATTTTATTAGATGTTATGATGCCAAAATTAGATGGATGGTCAGTTTTAAGACAAATAAGACAAAATTCAAAAGTTCCTATAATTATGCTAACAGCTAGAGGAGAAGAGCAAGATGAATTATTTGGATTTGAATTAGGTGTAGATGAATACATATCAAAGCCATTTAGTCCTAAAATATTAGTAGCAAGGGTAGAGGCAATACTTAAAAGAACAGGAAAAAGCACAAAAGAAATTAAAGATTATAATGGTATAGAAATAGATAAAGAAGGAAGAACTGTAAAAGTTGATGGAAAGCAAATTGAACTAAGTTTAAGGGAATACGAACTTTTAACATATTTAGTAGATAATGAAAACATTGCATTATCAAGAGACAAAATATTAAATAATGTATGGAATTATGACTATTATGGAGATTCAAGAACAATAGATAGCCATATAAAAAAAATCAGACATAAGTTAGGTAAAAAAGGAAAATACATAAAGACCATGAGAGGTGTAGGATACAAATTTGAAGTTAAGTGATGATTTTTGGGACGGAGTCAAAAATCATCATTAGAAAGGAAAAAAATGAAATATAAACATAATTTGTTAAAATCTGTACGAATAAAATTGTTTTTAATATTGTCAACAGTTATTTTGCTAATAATTTTGTTTTTAATATTACTTAATAATTTTGTTTTAGGACAATTTTATTTATTTAGCAAAAGAAAATCATTAAAATCTGTATATGAAATAGTAAATGAATTTTATAATGGAGACCAAACAACAGATATAGAGGCACAACTAGAACAGATCTCAATAAAAAATAATTTTGATATTTTAATTAGAAACAATCAAAATGTTAATGTATATATTTCTCATAAAGATTTTTATGCAACATTTGGTCAAATGAATGAAATAACAAATAGATTTAATATTGGAGATGGACAAATTCTTGAAAAAAGTGAAAAATATATTATAAAGCAAATAAGAGACAATCAAAATGGTATAACTTATGTGTTACTAGCATCAACATTAGATAATGGATATCAACTTTATATTAGAATACCAATAAATTCAATACAAGAAAGTGTAAAAATATCAAATAGATTTTTATATTTAATAGCAGGATTTGCAATTTTAATTGCGGCTGTTATTATTTCTTATGTTTCAAGAAAATTTACAGATCCAATATTAGAATTAAATGATATAGCACAAAAAATGTCAAATTTAGACTTTAGTCATAAATATAGAATAACAAATACAGATGATGAAATAAATAATTTAGGAAAAAGTATAAATACAATGTCAGACAAACTAGAAAGAACAATAAATCAATTAAGAAATACAAATATTGAACTTGAAAAAGACATAGAAGAAAAATCTCAATTAGATGAAATGAGAAAAAGCTTTATATCAGATGTGTCACACGAACTGAAAACACCTATTGCATTAATTCAAGGATATAGTGAAGGTTTACTTGAAAATGTTAATTCAGACGAAGAATCTAGAAAATTTTATGCAGAAGTAATTTTAGATGAAACAAATAAAATGGATGTATTAGTAAAACAATTACTTGAATTAATGAAATTAGAATATGGAAAAAGAGAATTTAATAATACAAAATTTAATATTGTAGAATTAGAAAAAGAAGTAGTAAGAAAATCAAAAGTTATGTTAGATGAAAAAAATATAGAAGTTAAATATGAAACACCTGAAGAAGTTTATGTTTTTGCAGATGAATTTTACATAGAGCAAGTTTTAAGTAATTATTTAACAAATGCAATAAAACATGAAAAAGAAATAGATAAGCAAAAAGATATAATAATAACAAATGAGATAAATATAGAAAGAAATAAAGTAAGAATTAAAGTATTTAATACAGGAGATAATATCTCAGAAGAACATATAAATAGAATATGGAATAGATTTTATAAAATTGATGAATCTAGGAATAGAAGTAATGGAGGAACTGGAATAGGTCTTTCTTTTGTAAAAGCTATTATGCAAGCATGTGATAATAAATATGGTGTAATAAATAAAGAAAATGGAGTGGAGTTTTATTTTGAATTAGATTTAGTGATATAGCAAGGATTTGGGGACGTCCTTTCTTTCCCTCTTTTGGGGATTAGGGGACACTCCTTGGCAGGTTCGTCAGGGTGGTGTTCCATTATTTTTTATTTCATTACTCGGCTTCCTACATAAAACAAGAATCTCTAAAATTATTTTATGGCACCCTTTCACTTAGTCCTCACAGCAAAGCTGTTCGACGCGAACATTTTCCATAAAATAATTTAAGAGATTCTAATTTTACTCCAGTCTCATTCGTAATTACACACAAAATAATATAATACATTTTGAGCATGAAAGCGGCACATTCTAATAATTTACAAGTTCTATTTGAACGAAATGAACGATTAAATAAAAAAAATGGAACACCACCCTGACGAACCTGCCAAGGAGTGTCCCCTAATCCCCAAAAGAGGGAAAAAAGAACGTCCCCGAATCCACCATTGACAAATTTTGAAAAATATAGTATAATATTCCGCAGTAGTAATAGTATTGATCGGATTTATTAAAATGGAGCTAGTATGAAGTTTAAGAGAGAAAAAAGGACTGCATACAAAGTAAAACTCTATTAATTTTATACAAATGAATTTAAAATAGTAAATTAGGTCAAAATTAGTTTAGAAACTGCTAAACTAGTTTTTTTGTATGTAAAAAAAATATAAATAGAAAGGAAGATTTTATGACAGAGAAAAATACAAATCAAGAAAAAAAAGAAAGAACACAAAGAAAAAGTTCAAGTAGAGTAAATAAAAACAATAAAACTCAATCACTTAAAAATGTAGAAAAGAGAAAAAATACAACAAAAGTAGAAAAAACAAAAACTACTGTAAAGACTAAAAAAAGAACAACTAAAAGAGGAACTGAAAATATTTTTAAAAAATCAAAATTAAAAATAATTCCATTAGGAGGTCTACATGAAATAGGAAAAAACATTACAGTTTTTGAATATGAAGATGAAATAATAGTTGTAGACTGCGGAATATCTTTTCCAGAGGATGATATGCTAGGAATTGACCTAGTTATTCCTGATACAACATATTTGGAAAAAAATGTTGATAAAATAAAAGGATTAATAATTACACATGGACATGAAGACCACATAGGAGCAATACCTTATATTTTAAAGAAAATCAATATACCAATTTATGCAACAAAATTAACAGTTGGTTTAATAAAAAACAAATTAGAAGAGCATAAATTAGTAAGAAGTACGAAACTAGTTGAAGTTACACAAGGTCAACAAATTAAATTTGGGAAAAACTTCAAGGTAGAATTTATTAGAAGCTCACATAGTATACCAGATTCTGTAATGCTAGCTATTACTACACCAGCAGGGACAGTACTACATACAGGAGATTTTAAAGTAGATTATACTCCAATAGATGGAAAAATAATGGACTTTGGAAGAATTGCAGAACTTGGAAATGAAGGAATATTAGCACTAATGTCAGACAGTACAAATAGCGAAAGAAAAGGATTTACAATGTCTGAAGTATCAGTTGGAGAAGTTTTCGACAAACTATTTTTGCATTGTACA
Organism: uncultured Clostridium sp.; assembly: GCA_964493175.1. Lineage (GTDB taxonomy): Bacteria > Bacillota > Clostridia > TANB77 > CAG-508 > CAG-269. Next base: position 7,861 of record CAZBMU010000042.1, on the reverse strand, counting down.
AAAAGAATAGTTGTAGCAACATTTGCATCAAATGTTCATAGAGTACAACAAATTGTAAATTCAGCAGTAAAAAACAATAGAAAAGTAGCTGTATGTGGTAGAAGTATGATAAATATGATTACAACAGCAAAAGAACTAGGTTATATAGATTGTCCAGATAACATATTTATAGATATAGATATGATAAAAAATTACACAGATGAACAACTAGTAATAATTACAACAGGAAGTCAAGGAGAGCCAATGTCTGCATTAACAAGAATGGCAACTGGAGAACATAGAAAAGTAAAAATAACTCCAAATGACTTAATCATTATATCTGCAACACCTATACCAGGAAACGAAAAATATGTGTCTAGGGTAATAGATGACTTAATGCAATTAGGAGCAGAAGTTGTATATAGTTCATTACAAGATATACATGTATCAGGACACGCATGTCAAGAAGAACAAAAACTAATAATGTCATTAGCTAAACCAAAATATTTTATACCTGTACACGGTGAATATAGGCAACTAATAGCACATAGTGAAACAGCGCAAAGTATGGGAATAGATAGAGGAAATATAATTATGATGACAAATGGTAAAGTACTAGAAATAGGAGAAGATAGTGCAGAATTCACAGGAACAGTTCAAAATGGAAGAGTATTAGTAGATGGACTTGGAGTTGGAGATGTAGGAAGTATAGTATTAAGAGATAGACAACATTTATCACAAGATGGTCTAATTATAATAGTACTTACAATGGACTCAAGTACTGGAGAAGTAATATCTGGACCAGAAGTTATATCTAGAGGATTTGTTTATGTTAGAGAATCTGAAAACTTAATGGACGAAATAAAATCAGTAGCTAGGTTTGAAGTAAAACAATGTGAAGAAAGAGGTATACGTGATTGGACAACAATCAAATCTGTAACACGTGAACATATAAGAGATTATGTTTTCTCAAAAACAAAAAGAAATCCGATGATAATACCAATAATAATGGAGGTGTGATTCAACCAACGGGGACGGACCTTTTGGTTGAAAGGAGGTTTAAAAAATGGATTATAAAGATTTAGCAAATTTAATTTTTCCAGATAGCAAGGATATTAATTATTATGAAGAAAAATATCCAAGAAGAAACTTAAAAGATGGTGCAATTGTTACTAGATATGCTCCAAGTCCTACAGGGTTTATGCATATTGGTGGTTTGTACCAAGCTTTAATTGCTAAAAAAGTAACAGAACAAACAGAAGGTGTGTTTTTCTTAAGAATTGAAGATACAGACCAAAAAAGAGAAGTTGAAAATGGCGTTAGTGAAATTATTAATAGCCTTAAAAACTTTAAAATTGAAGCAGATGAAGGTATGACTTCTGAAAATTTTGAAAATGGAAATTATGGTCCATATAAACAATCTCAAAGAAAAGATATTTACCAAGCTTATGCCAAGTATTTAATAGAGCAAGGTAAGGCATACCCATGTTTTTGTTCAACTGAAGATTTAGAAGAAACAAGAAATAAACAAGAAGCTGCAAAAGTCAGAACTGGTTATTATGGAGTATGGGCAAAATGTAGAAATCATACTGTTGAAGAAATGATAGAAAAAATAAAAAATGGTGAGCCTTATGTAGTAAGGTTTAAATCTCCAGGTAGAGAAGATAGAAAAATAAAACATAAAGATGTTATTAAAGGTAATGTAGAATTTCCAGAAAATGACCAAGACATAATAATTATAAAATCTGATGGACTTCCAACATATCATTTTGCACATGCAGTTGATGACCATTTGATGGGTACAACTCATGTAATCCGTGGAGATGAGTGGTTATCTTCAGTTCCACTTCATTTGCAATTGTTTTATGAGCTAGGTTTTAAAGCACCTAAATATGCTCATATTGCACCAATTATGAAAAATGATAATGGTAATAAAAGAAAACTAAGTAAAAGAAAAGACCCAGAAGCGGCGGTTAGTTATTATGAAGAATTAGGAATTCCAGCAGAAGCGGTTAACGAATACTTATTAAACATAGCAAACTCTAACTTTGAAAATTGGAGAAGACAAAACAAAGATAAAGACATATCAGAATTTGACCTTCAACTAAACAAAATGAGTGTAAGTGGAGCATTATTTGATATGGTAAAACTACTAGACATTGGAAAAACTGTAATATCTAAATTTAATGCAGAAAAAGTATATGAAGAAAGTTTAAATTGGTCAGAAAAATATGATAAAGAATTAGCTAAAATTCTAGAAGATAAAGAATATGCATTAAAAATATTTGGAATAGAAAGAGGAAATGCAAAACCTAGAAAAGACATAGCAAAATGGTCAGATGTAAAAGAAAACATAGAATATATGTATGACGATATATTCTTTGGAAAAGAAGAAGAATATCCATATCAAGTGATAAACGAAAAAGAAGATGTAGAAAAAATATTAAAATTATACATAGAAAAATACTATAACGAAGCAGATGACAAACAAACATGGTTTGACAAAATAAAAGAATTAGCAGGAGAACTTGGATATGCAAAAGAAGTAAAAGAATTTAAAGCTAACCCAGACAAGTACAAAGCACACGTGGGAGATGTAAGCACAGTACTTCGTGTAGCACTAACTAGAAGAACAAATACACCAGACATGTACGAAATAATGCAAGTTTTAGGAAAAGAAAGTATAATAAAAAGATTTGAAATATCCATTTAGTAAAGGAGAAATATGGAATATAATATAGGTGATATAGTAAGAACTAAAAAGCAACATCCGTGTGGTAGTAAATTGTGGAAAATAACAAGAGTTGGTGTTGATTTTAAATTAAAGTGCCAAGGGTGTCGGCCATGTTGTTGTCTTAGAAAGAGAAAAGGCAAAAAAGATTATAACAAAAATAGAAAAGAAAGCTTAAATTGAAGCTTTCTTTTTCTTTAATTATAGAACCAAATATCATTTTTTAACATAAAATATAATATAGTATCAAAATAGGTACTATATTGGAGGTGACGTAAGTCATGGAACCACAAGAAAATATTTATTGCTATGACAATAGAGATAAAAAAGATAGAAAACCAAGAAAAAAATGTTTGAGAATAGTTGCAACAATTTTACTAGTATCATTTGCAGTAGTAATAGGATTAATAATAGGAGCAGCAATATCAGCAGCAGTACTTGCAGCATTACCAGCAGTTATAATTTTAGCTGTAATACTTGGATTATTTTTTATATTATCACTTATATTATTATTCTGTAGGAGGGATTAGGGGACGCCCCTTTTTTCCCTCTTTTGGGGATTTGGGGACACCCCTTAGATTATTGGGCACTTCTCCATTGGGAGCATAGTGCCCTAATTTTTAATTTATGATTGATTGGAGTAAAAAATATATAAATATAAAAAATAGAAAAGTCCGCGTAAGCGACCAAACGAAGCTTTAGCTGAGTGCGAATTGGAGCAATCGACATACTATTTAGTATTTTGGAGATTGCGACACCAAGGACTTGATATTTTTTATATTTATATATTTTTTATTTTTCGAAAAATCAAATAAAAAAAGGGTACACAACCATGACTAAATCGTCAAGGAGTGTCCCTAAATCCCCAAAAGAGGGAAAAAAGGGGCGTCCCCTAATCCCTCTCAATTTCATTCCAAACGTTTTCTGTGTAAATCTTTCTTTCAGCTGAAAATGGAAGCATTGTTATATCTCCAATTGGGTTTATTTGCTTTTGTAATTCCAAAACAGCGGCATCTACTTTAGTAACAGCAATTTTATCAGCCTTATTTGCTAAAATCATAAAAGGTATTCCAGATGAAATAATATAATTATACATCAACTTATCATTTTCAGTTGGCTTATGCCTTATATCAAGAAGAAAGATAATTAAAGAAATTTGTTTTCTATTAAATAAATATTCTTCTATAAATTTACCAACTTGCTCTTGTTCTTTTTTAGACATTTTGCTATATCCATATCCTGGTAAGTCAACAAAATAGAAGCTATCATCTATATTATAAAAATTTATTTGTCTTGTTTTTCCAGGTTCGCTACTTGTTCTGGCAAGTTTTTTTCTGTTTATCATAGTGTTAATAAAACTTGATTTTCCTACATTAGATTTACCAACCAAAACTATTTCAGGTAAATTATTTTTTGGATATTGTTTTGGAGATACTGCAGAAATTTCAAATTTTGGGTTTTTTACTATCATTATTAAATTCCTCTTTCATCTATATCTATATCTTTATCATCTTTTAGTTCTTCTTCTAAATACATTCCAATTATATTATCTATGTTTTTCATTTTTGATGCTAAATCTGATATAAATTGCCTTAAGTCTACACTTGAAGGGTCATTTACAAAAGGTGATACACATTCTATTGATGATTTACAAAAATCTTGAAAATTATGTAGATGTGTAAAATTTCTTAACAATTCTTTCATATCAATTTTTTTAGTTGCTATAAAATTTTGGGCTTTAGATAATATTTCATGTAATAGAACTTGTGTAGGAATAGCGTTTTCTGCCATTGTATATTTTGTATATGCAGCTTTGAATTTTTTTGCAATTTCATTATCATATGAAACATATTCAGAATCTACAACAATTGGTACACATTTTTCAAAATCGACAGAATCAACATCTTTTTTAGATTTTAATTGAGTTTCTAATAATGCAATAAAATCTTTTGTTGTTGTATACATAGCATTGTCTATATAATCTTCGGATTTTGTAATTGCATAAACTCCATTATTTTCATAAATAGTTATAAATTCTTCTCCAGATTCTTCATCAAACTGATGTTGATATAAAATAGCTAGTGTTCCATCTCCGATGTCACGGTAAATTGTATTTGATCCATCAGGAAAAGAATATGCCTGTATAATTTTATCATCATACGAAAATAAACTATAAACGTCTTCATCTTCATTTTCAACATTATCATCAGTTATAATATTATCTTCATTTATTAAATCTTTTTTATTCATAATAATATCGCTATAATTGTTACTCATATTTCAACATCCTTTAATTAATTTATTTTTTTATTACAATTTTTTCTAAGCCACCCATATAAGGTCTAAGAATTTCAGGAATTATAACACTTCCATCTGGCTGATAATTATTTTCCATTATAGAAATAAGCATACGAGGTGGGGCAACAACAGTGTTGTTTAGTGTATGTGCATAATAATTTCCATTTTCGCCTTTTATTCTAATGCCAAGTCTACGTGCTTGAGCATCTGTTAAGTTTGAACAACTGCCAACTTCAAAATATTTCTTTTGGCGAGGTGACCAAGCTTCAATATCGCAAGATTTTGCTTTTAAATCGGCTAAATCTCCGCTACAACATTCTAAAGTTCTTACAGGAATATTCATACTTCTAAAAAATTCAACAGTATATGACCACATTTTGTCATACCATTTCCAACTATCTTCTGGTTCACAAACAACTATCATTTCTTGTTTTTCAAACTGATGGATTCTATAAACTCCGGCGTTCTTCAATACCATGAGCACCTTTTTCTTTTCTAAAACAAGGAGAATAAGAAGTCATTGTGTATGGCATATCTTCTTTTTTTAAAATTTGGTCTTTAAATTTACCAATCATAGAATGTTCTGATGTCCCAATTAAGTATAAATCTTCACCTTCAATTTTATACATCATAGCATCCATTTCTTCAAAACTCATAACACCAGTAACTACGTCTGATCTAATCATATAGGGTGGTATACAATAAGTAAAGCCTTTATCAATCATAAAATCTCTAGCATAAGTAAGAACTGCTGAATGAAGTCTTGCAACATCTCCTTGTAAATAATAAAAACCATTTCCTGCAACTCTGCGGGCACTATCTAAGTCTAGACCACTTAAAGCCTCCATAATTTCACCATGATAAGGAATTTCGTAGTCTGGAACTATTGGATCTCCAAATTTTTCAATTTCAACATTCTCACTATCATCTTTGCCAATTGGAACTGAATCATGAATAATATTAGGAATTTTCATCATTCTTGCCATAATTTCATCAGAATATTCATTTTCTAATTTTTCATTTTCTTCTAATTTAGTATTGATTTCATTAACTTTTGATTTTATTTTTTCAGCTTCATCTTTATTTCCTTCTCTCATATATTTACCAATTTCAGCACTTAAAGATTTTCTTTCAGACCTTAAATTATCACCATTTAATTTAGCTTGTCTATTTTTTTTGTCTAATTCAAGAATTTCATCAACTAAAACTAATTTTTTATCTTGAAATTTTTTCTTTATATTTTCTTTAACTAATTCTGGATTTTCTCTTAAAAATTTAATATCTATCATAATTTCCTCCTTTAATGTCCATTTGGTGACATGTCATTTTTGGGACATATCTTTAATTTATATAATCTTTATCTAATTCATTAACTAATTCAAATCTATGTGTTTGACCTGTAATATTGTCTGGTCTTTCTGGGATTTCTCCTAAAAACATTTTCTCTGGTCTTACCCAAATGGAGCGACCATCCTCTCTTTTATATAATGGTTTATATACAACCATTCTTTCTTTTGTTTCCGAGTCATAAGCCACATTTTCTACAAAATAATAATTTCCTTTAAAATGTCTGTACACTTTTCCTATTTTTACTTCATCCATTTTAAATCGCTCCTTTCGTATAATGGCATTATTATATAATATTTTTTGGAATTTAGCAAGAAAATTAAGTAAAATACTTGACAAATTACTAAACAATATAATATAATATTACATGTTACAAGAAGAAGCAAAAACTTCTCACCTTATCTAATAGAGGAAAAAGGTTAGAAACTAAATAAAAAATAGTAATAAACTATTACTGTGTATTTATTTTAATTTGGCTTGTAACAAAAGTCAATTTTTTTTTGGAGGTGTTTTTTATAAAACAGGAATTACCAATCAACAGACAAATTAGAGCAAAAGAAGTTCAATTAATTGGAGAAAATGGAGAAAAACTAGGAGTTTTATCTTTAGAAGATGCTTTAGAAAAAGCAGGAGAAAATAATTTAGACTTAGTTTTAGTTGCTCCAAATGCTAATCCAGTTGTTTGCAAAATAATGAATTATGGAAAATATAAATTTGAGCAAGCAAAAAAGGAAAAAGAAGCAAAGAAAAAACAAAAAGTATTAGAAGTAAAAGAAATAAGAGTAACTCCAAATATTGAAGAACACGACTTTAGCTTTAAAGCTAAAAATGCAAGAAAATTTTTAGAAAGTGGAAGCAAAGTTAAAATTACAGTAAGATTTAGGGGAAGAGAAGTTAATAATTCAAAAGCAGGAGAACTAGTTTTGAATAAGTTTATTGAAAATCTAGAAGATATATCAAATGTTGAAAAAGCTCCTAAATTGGAAGGTAGAAATATGTTTACAATTTTAGCTAAAAAATAAGGAGGGGAATATTATGCCAAAATTAAAAACAAATAAAGCAGCTAAAAAAAGATATTCATTAACTGCTACAGGAAAAGTAAAAAGAACAAAATCAAACAGAAGACATTTACTTGCAAACAAAACAAGCAGACAAAAAAAATCTGGGAAAATTCAAAATGCTTATGCAGATAAGACATGTGAAAATACAATTAAAAAATTATTACCATATGGTAATTAAGATGTAGAATAAGAATTAAGGAAGGTGATATAAATGGCAAGAGTAAAAACAGCGAGAACTACTAGAGCAAGACATAAAAAAATATTAAAACAAGCAAAAGGTTATTATGGAGCAAAAAGCTATAGATTTAGAACTGCAAACCAAGCAGTTATGAAATCATTAGCATATGCTTATGTAGGAAGAAAAGATAAGAAAAGTAATTTTAGAAAATTATGGATAGCAAGAATAAATGCTGCAGCTAGAATGAATGGAACAACATACAGCAAA
>CAZBMU010000041.1:0-11845 GCA_964493175.1 uncultured Clostridium sp. | reverse complement strand
TGTTGGGGAAAAAGGAAAGTATGTTGAGGTTGCAACAACAAGACCTGAAACAATGTTAGGAGATACAGCTGTTGCAGTACATCCTGATGATGAAAGATATAAAAATATTATAGGTAAAAAGTGTATTTTACCATTAATGAATAAAGAAATTCCAATTATAGCAGATGAATTTGTTGAAAAAGAATTTGGTACAGGTTGTGTTAAAATAACACCTGCACATGATCCTAATGATTATGAGGCAGGATTAAAACATAATTTAGAAATAATAGAAGTATTTGATAAAGATTATAAAATGGGTAATTTAATACCTGAATTAAAAGGAATGGAACTTTTAGAAGCTCGCATGAAAATAGTAAAAATGCTTGAGGAAAGTGGAAATCTAGTTAAAACAGAAGACTACACACACAACGTTGCTAAATGTGAAAGATGTAAATCTACAATAGAACCTAAAGTTTCTATGCAATGGTTTGTCTCTATGAAAGATTTGGCAAAAAGAGCAGCAGATTCTGTTAGAAATGAAGAAATGAGGTTTATACCAAAAAGATTTGAAAAACAATATTTTAACTGGTTAGATAATATACAAGACTGGTGTATTTCTAGACAATTATGGTGGGGACATAGAATACCTGCATACTATTGTGATAAATGTGGACATATAAATGTTTCTAAAACAAAACCTGAAAAATGCGAAAAATGTGGAGAAACTTCTCTATATCAAGATTCAGATACATTAGATACGTGGTTTAGTTCAGCATTATGGCCATTTTCAACACTTGGTTGGCCAGATACAGATAATGAAGATTTTAAAACATTTTATCCAACAAATGTGTTAGTTACAGGATTTGATATTATAACATTTTGGGTATCTAGAATGATGACTCAAGGACTAGAATTTACAGGAAAAGCACCATTCAAAGATACTTTAATACATGGAATAATACGTGACAGCCAAGGAAGAAAGATGTCTAAAACATTAGGAAATGGAATTGACCCAATAGAAGTAATAGAACAATATGGAGCTGATAGCTTAAGATTTTCTGTACTTTCTGGAACTACAATGGGAAATGATATAAGATACATGCCAGAAAAACTAGAACAAGCATCAAATTTTGCAAATAAAATTTGGAATGCAGCAAAATTTATTATTATGAATAGACCAGAAGAAGAGAAAATAAAAGATTTTGCAAAAAATAATTCAAAACTGGAAAAACTAAATGTATCTGATAAATGGATTATAAACAAATTAAATATACTAATAACAGAAATTACAAACAACATAGAAAACTATGATTTAGGAATTGCGATTGATAAAATTTATAATTTTATTTGGAATGAATTTTGTGATTGGTATATTGAAGTTGCAAAATTAGGCTTATATAGTAAAAATGAAGAAGAAAAAATAAAAACATCATATGTATTAGACTATGTATTTAGAAATTGCTTAAAATTACTACATCCATTTATGCCATTTGTAACATCTGAAATATATAGCAATTTAGTAAATTATGATAATAAAGATTTAATGATATCAGATTGGCCAGAAGAAAATAAAAATATTAATTTCAATTTTGAAGAAGAAATATTTGAAAAAATAAAAAAAATAATTGTCGAAATTAGAAATATAAGAACAACCAAAAACATACATCCAAGTAAAAAGGCAGAATTAATATTTGTAACAAAAAAATATAAAAAAGAATTGGAACAATTAGAAGATATATTGTTAAAATTAGGGTTTGGAAGTAAATTAATAATAAAAAATGAAAAAAATGGAATTACAGAAAGTTGGGTAAATATTATACAAGATGAAATAGAATTATATATGCCACTTGAAGGTTTAATTAATTTTGAAGAAGAAAGAAAAAGATTAGAACAAGAAAAACAAAAACTTCAAAATGAAGTAGCAAGATGTAAAAAAATGCTATCAAATCCTGGTTTTGTAAGTAAAGCACCTAAAATTAAAATTGATGAAGAAAAATCTAAACTTGTAAAATATAAAGAAATGTTAGAAAAAGTAGAAGAAAGCCTAAAAATGTCAAAATAATTTTAAAAAAATTGATTATAATAAAATTATAAAACTTGTAATAAGTTTTATGAAAATTTTTTGAATTTAAATAGGAGGATGTTATGTCTAGAAATAGTAAATTAATATCTGAAAATTTAAAAGAAGAAATAGCCAAAGAATTAGGTGTATATGACCAAGTAAAAAATGATGGTGGAAGTTGGGCAAATGTATCATCTAAACAGTGTGGCAATATAGTAAAAACAGCAATAGAAATAGCAAATAGAAGTGTAGAATAAGTCAAAGAGTAGTTATGAAACATTCATAACTGCTCTTTTTAATTAAAAAGTATTGAAATTTATACAAAAGTAATATAATATAAGTATATAAAAATTTAAGGAGGATTTGTTATGCAAAAATTAGGAGTTATTTTTGGTGGAATGTCAACAGAAAATGAAGTATCAGTTATATCAGCAACATCAATTTTAAAAAATTTAGATAAAGATAAATATGAAATATTTCCAATATATATTGATAAAGATGGAACTTGGTATGAATATGAAGAAGAAAAAGAAAATAGGAAAATTGGAGATGAAATAACTAAGAAATATAAAATAGAAAATATAATAGAATATCTGCAAAATATGGATATATTATTTCCAGTATTACACGGACTATATGGAGAAGATGGAACAATTCAAGGATTATTTGAATTATTAAAAAAGCCTTATATTGGATGTGGAGTTTTAGCATCTAGTGTGGGAATGGATAAAGTGTATACAAAAATAATATTTGAAAAAGCTGGATTAAAACAAGCAAAATATGAATATATAAGAAAATATAAAGATGATTATATTTATATAGATGAAAAATTTAATGAAAAAATTTTGAGTATAGATGAAATAACAGAAAAAATTGCATCAAATTTAAAATTCCCTGTATTTGTAAAACCATCAAACTCAGGTTCCAGTGTAGGAATTAGAAAAGCAAAAAATAAAAATGAATTGAAATTAGCAATTAATTTTGCATCAAAATACGATAAAAAAATAGTAATTGAAGAAGGAATAGAAGGTAGAGAAATAGAATGTGCAGTACTTGGAAATGAACAAGTAACAGCATCTGAAGTAGGAGAAATATTACCTGCGGAAGAATTTTATAGTTATGATGCAAAATATAATAACTCTTCATCAAAAACAGTTGTACCAGCAGATATTTCAGATAAATTAGCAAATAAAATTAGAAAACAAGCAATAAAAGCATTTAAAGCAATTGATGGAAAAGGACTATCTAGAGTAGATTTCTTTATAGAAAATGGAACAGATGAGATATACATAAATGAAATAAATACATTGCCAGGATTTACTAGTATAAGTATGTATCCAAAATTATTTGAGGCAAGTGGAATTAAATATAAAGAATTATTGGATAAAATAATTAAATTAAGCGAAAGGGATTAGGGGACGTCCCTTTTTTCCCTCTTTTGGGGATTTTGGGACACCCCTTGATATATTGGGCACTACTCCTTTGCATGGAGCATGTGTCCTTATTTTTTTATTTATGATCGATTGGAGCGAAAATTAGAATTTGTTAATTATTAGAATGAGGGATGTTCAGGGCAAAATGTATTATATTATTTTTTATTTCATTACTCGGCTCCCTACATAAAACAATAATCTCTAAAATTATTTTATGGCACCCTTTCACTTAGTCCTCACAGCATAGCTGTTCGACGCGAACATTTTCCATAAAATAATTTAAGAGATTCTAATTTTATTCCAGTCGCATTCGTAATTACATGCAAAATAATATAATACATTTTGAGCATAAAAGAGGCAAATTCTAATAATTTACAAGCTCTTTTTGAGCGAAATGAATAATTAAATAAAAAAATAAGGACACATGCTCCATGCAAAGGAGTAGTGCCCAATATATCAAGGGGTGTCCCAAAATCCCCAAAAGAGGGAAAAAAGGGGCGTCCCCTAATCCCTTTCAAATTTCGACAAAACTTCTTATTTTTTGCTATTGGAAAATAATGGAAAATATATTATAATATTAATCAAGTTTAAAACAAAGGAGGTCAAAAATGGATTCAAATTATTATGAAGAAGACAAGCTTTTAGTTTTTAAAATAAATGATGAAATTGATGATTATAACGTACAAAAGATAAGGAGGATAGCTGATAATGAAATTGAAAGATATATGCCTAAAAAAGTTATATTTGATTTTAGTAGTGTCACTTTTATGGATAGTAGTGGAATAGGTTTTATTATAGGAAGATACAAATTTGCAAAAATGCTTGGGTGTCAAGTTGAAATAAGTAACCTAAATAATAGTATAAAAAAGGTTTTTGAAATGAGTGGAATTCTAAATTTAATACCAGTGTTAAAGTAAAGAAAGGGGTGGAAAAATGAAGAGGAATTTTAAAAATGAAATGAAGTTAGAGTTTATTAGTAAATCATCTAATGAGGCTTTTGCAAGAATTTCTGTTGCTGCATTTGCTGCTCAATTAGATCCTACTTTAGAAGAACTTGCAGATATTAAAACAGCTGTTTCTGAAGCTGTTACGAATAGTATAATTCATGGTTATGATAAAAAACAAGGCATTGTAAAAGTTGTTTCAAAATTAACTGATAATGAAATTATTATAGAAATTTCTGATAAAGGTAAGGGTATAGAAAATATTGAGGCTGCAAAAGAGCCACTTTTTACAACTAAACCAAATTTAGAAAGATCAGGTATGGGATTTACAATTATGGAAAGTTTTATGGACAAAATGGAAGTTGAATCTATTTTAGGTTTAGGTACAAAAGTAACAATGTCTAAAGTTATAAAACCTAAACAAATAAATGAAGATGAAGAATTTGAAATTCTTTCTACAAATTAAAACATAAGAAAAGTGGGGTTATTATGTACGAAAATGACATAGAAATTATTAAAAAAGCCCAAGAAGGAGATAAAAATGAATTAGAGAAACTAATAAAAAACAATAATGGCTTAATTTGGAGTATTGTAAGAAGATTTAATGGTAGAGGATATGAGTTAGAAGACTTATATCAAATTGGATGCTTGGGTTTTATTAAAGCAATTAAAAGATTTGATACAAGTTTTGAAGTAAAGCTTTCAACATATGCAGTACCATATATGATAGGTGAAATAAAAAGATTTATTAGAGATGATGGTCCAATTAAGATAAGTAGAAGTACAAAGGAATTAGGAATAAAAATAAAAGAATTACAAAGAAATTATTTAAATAAAACAGGTAAAGATATTTCAATTGAAGAAATAAAAAAAGAATTAAAAGTGTCAAAAGAAGATATAATAATAGCTATTGAAGCTAATCAAAGTGTCGATTCTATTGAAAATAGTATATATATAAATAATAAAGATGGAAATAGCATAAGTTTGTTAGAAAAATTAACAACTAATGTAAATGAAGAAGAACTAATTACAAATAAATTAACAATTAATGAGTTAATTAATGGATTAGATAAGAGAGATAAAGAGATAATAATGCTAAGATTTTTTAAACAAAGGACTCAATCTGAAGTGGCAAAAATTTTGGGTGTAACGCAAGTACAAATTTCTAGAATTGAAAGAAAAATTTTAAATAATATGAAAATAAAGTTAATTTCATAAAAGGGAAGTGATAAAAATAAAAAAATTTTTATTATATTTTTTTGCTTTTATTTTTATTTGTTTCTTATTGCCAGCATTTCTTACAAAAAAATATAAGAACTTCTTCAGATAATTTTAATGAAAATATTTCAGAAAATGTAGAAAAACAAAATATTGAAAATTATAATTATAATAAATATGGAAAAATCAAATTATTACATAAAGAATCAGGTGAAATAGAAGAAATAAATATAGATGATTATTTATGTAATGTAGTATCTGCAGAAATGCCAGCTGATTTTGAAGAAGAAGCTTTAAAGGCCCAAAGTATAGTTGCAAGAACATATACAATATTTAAAACTCAAGAAAAAAAACATAAAGATGCTGATATATGTGATGATTCTACATGTTGTCAAGCTTGGATTTCAAAAGAAGATAGATTAAGTAAATGGGAAGAATCAAAAAGAGAAATATATTGGGAAAAAATTTCAGAATGTGTAAAACAAACTAGTGGAAAAATAATAACTTATGAAAATAAACCTATAAATGCACTCTTTCATGCAAATAGTGGAGGAGTAACAGAACTCCCAGCTAATGTGTGGAAAACATCTAGTTTGCCATATTTGCAAATAGTAGAAACTTCTGGAGAAGAAGGATATACGCAATATAATTCTGAAGTTATTTTAACAAATGAAGAATTATTAAAAAAATTAAAATCAAAATATGAAGATATTCAAATTGATTTTAATAATTCAGAAGATTTAAAAATTACAGAATATACAGATAGCAATAGAGTTAAAACAGTAAAATTTGGAAATCACAATTTATCAGGTGTAGAAACAAGAAGCATTTTAGGGTTAAAATCAACTAATTTTGAAATAATAAGAGAAAATGAAAAAATTAAATTTTCTGTAAAAGGATATGGGCATGGAGTTGGAATGAGCCAAACAGGGGCGAATACTATGGCAAAAGAAGGAAATAATTATGATGAAATTATAAATCATTTTTACAAAGGAGTAGAAATAAAAGATATAAATTCTCTATAAAATGTATAATCTTCTTAAAATAGGAAATACTTGTATTAATAAAGTATTTAAGGAGGATTATATGAGAAGAAATGCAAGAATAAGAAATAATGAAAAGTCAATTAGTGATAAAATAATTAAGTGGTCAAGTATAGGAGTTGGAATTTTAACTGTGGTTCTTATAGGACTAGTTATGTATAGTAAAAATCTAAGTGATGAAGTAAAAAATGGAACAAAAAATTTAGAAAAAATTGCAAATATTTCTGGTAATAACACACAAAATACACAAAATACAGAAAGTGCAAGTACAGAAGTTGGTAAAAGTATAGAACAAGCACAAAATGAACTTAATAATCAGAAAGAAGAAAAAGAGTATGTAAATAATACAGCTAATAGTAATTCGAATCAAACTAATACTTTAAATACAACGAGAAAATCTAATACTACTACAACAAATACAAACCCAAAAACAAATACTGTAAATTCTGACAGCAAAAATGAAACAAAAAAAGAATTAAATTTTACAATACCTGTTGATGGTGAAATTACAAAAGAATTTGCACAAGATAATTTAATATATTCTGAGACTTTAAAAGAATGGGTTACACATTCAGGAATAGATATTAAAGCAGAAAAAACAACAGTTGTTAAAGCGGCAGAAGTTGGAACTATAAAATCTATAAAAAATGATCCAAGATATGGTTTAACAATAGTAATTGACCATGGAGATAATATGCAAACTGTATATTCAAATCTTTTAACTTCAGAATTTGTAGTAGAAGGAGAAAAAGTTGAGAAAGGACAAAGTATAGGAACTGTTGGAAATACTGGGGTGTTTGAAGTTGCTGATGAATCACATCTTCATTTTGAAATACTTAAAGATTCAATACCTCAAGATCCTAATATTTATTTGAAATAGATATGATTCATAGTAATTGTAAATATTGCAAAATCTTTTAAAAATTGGTATACTATAAAAGTATATCAATTTTTTATTAAAGGGGTATAAGAAAAATGAAATATATAAACAATGAAAAATTAAATATAATAAAACTAAATACAAAAAATTTTTATGTTGCAATTGATTTTGATAGAACAATGACAACATTAAGTAGTAGTGATTCATGGGATGTTGCAGGAAAGCTGTTAGGAGAAGAATTTAATAAAAAAATATTAGACTTATATCAAAAATACAGACCAATTGAGTTAAATTATAATATAAGTTTTGAAGAAAAATCTCTTGCTATGGAAAAATGGTACAGAGACTGTGTTAATTTATATTATGAATACAAGTTAACAGATAAACAACTTGAAGACTCAATTGAAATGGGAAATTTAATATTTAGAAAAGGTTGTAAAAATTTTTTGAAATTTTTGCATATTAATAATATTCCAGTTATTGTTTTATCAGCTGGAATTGGAAATATAATAGAAAAATTTCTAAAAATAAATAATTGTTATTATGATAATATTTTCATGATTAGTAATTTTATTGAATTTGATGAAAATGGTTATA
This sequence comes from uncultured Clostridium sp., assembly GCA_964493175.1. GTDB lineage: Bacteria > Bacillota > Clostridia > TANB77 > CAG-508 > CAG-269. The sequence continues at coordinate 3,689 of CAZBMU010000041.1, read as the reverse complement.
TGAAAAAATTTGATGGGCCTATAATTCACACTTCAAATAAAACAATGAAAGATAGCTTGCCAAAAGACGTAGAAGAAAAGCTTAATAAAAAGGAATATAGATTATTACTTGGAGATACTATTGAAGATAAAAAAATGATTCCATATTCAGAATGGGATAAAACTATTTCTGTTGGTTTTTTAAATGAGAAAATTGAAGAAGATTTAGAAGTATATAAACAAAATTATGATATTGTATTAACAAATGAAAATGGAAATTTTGAAGAACTTAAAAAAATTTTAAGTTTGCTATATTAATTTTGTTCAAAATATAAGAAATCCCTCATATAATTTATATAGAAAAGGGGGGTTTTAATAATGGAAGAGCCAAGAAGAGAAAACCAAAGAGAAACTAGACAAGTAGAAGTAAATCAAAATTCACCTGAAATAATGACAAACCCTATTTATACTTCTGGTTTTTTAAGAGAACAAATAGGAAAAATGATGAGAGTGGAATTTTTAATTGGTACAAATAATATGGTAGATAGAATAGGTATTCTGCAAGATGTTGGAGCAAGTTATATTTTGCTTCGTTCATTTGAAAATGATAGTTTAGTATATTGTGATATTTATTCAATAAAGTTTATTACAATTTCTACAACAGGTATATATGGAAACACACAAATGAATAATAGATATCATTATTATTAAATTATTAAATCTTCTGGTAATGGTGTTAAAAAACATAAAAATTCATTAGTAACTGGATGAATACATCTAATTTTATAACTATGCAGAGCTTGTCTAGAAACAAGTTCTGATTTTTTTCCATATAAAGTATCTCCTAAAACAGGATGTCCAATGTGGCTTAAATGAACTCTAATTTGATGAGTTCTTCCTGTTTCTAATATACATTTAACTAAACTAAGATTGTTAAATTCTTTTAAAACTTCATAATGTGTAATAGATTTTTGACCTTTTAAATTTACACATCTTTCAATAATGCTATTTTCTTTTCTACTAATAGGTAAATTAATAATTCCCTTTTTATTTTCAAAAATACCATCTGTTATGCATAAATATTCTTTTTTAAAAATTCCGTTTAGACATTTGATTTATAAACATATCTTGTATATATTCACATTTAGCAAAAATAACAATACCTGAAGTATCAAAATCAAGCCTATTAACAGGTCTTATTTTTTTCTTTAATCCGTAAAGAATCAAAATAATATTTAATTCCATTTGATAAAGAATTATCAAAATGAAGCATAGAAGGATGAATAGCTATACCTGAAGGTTTATTTAAAACTAATAACCAATCATCTTCATATATAATATCTAAATTCATTTTAGTTGGAAATATATTTGAATTATCTTCATCATAATTAAAAACAATTGAAATAATATCATTTAAATTTATTTTACTACGGGTATCAACAACTAAATTATTTTTATATATTTGTTTTAAGTTTATAAGCTTTGTACGTAAACGATTTGAAATGTGAAATTCATTTATTAGTATCTCGTTTACGGTATTATACTTATTATTATTTACAATGTAATCTAATTCCATTATAACCTCTTCTTGATTTTATTTAGAAACAATTATATAATAATTTAGTAGAATTATCAACATACTAATTGGACCTTGGAGGATTGTTATGAGAATTAGATATAAGAAATGGGCAAGACCAGAATTAGAAGCAAGTAAATTTTATGAAGACAACCCAGAAAAGTGGAAAGGTAAATGGAAGGAACATTTTGAAAATCCAGAGCTTCCGCTTATGTTAGAATTGGGATGTGGTAAGGGTAACTTCATATCTAAATTAGCTTTAGAAAACCAAAGTATAAATTTTTTAGCAATAGACTTAGTTGATGCAATGTTAGGTCTTGCAAAAAGAAATATAGAAAAAGAATATAATGAAGCTAGTATAGAACCTAATAATGTTATTATTACAAGATTTGATATAGAGAGAATTAATTTAATCTTAGATAAAAAAGATGAAATTGAAAGAATTTATATTAATTTTTGTAATCCATGGCCAAGAGGAAAACATAGAAAAAAACGTTTAACACATACAAAACAATTAGAAAAATATAAAGAATTTTTAAAACAAGGTTCTAATATTTATTTTAAAACTGATGATGATGAATTATTTGAATCTAGCTTAGTGTATTTTAAAGAATCTGGTTTTGAAATTTTAAGAAAAACATACGATTTACATAATGAACCTATTTTTGAAAAAAATATTGAAACAGAACATGAGAAAATGTTTTCTAATCAAGGGATAAAAATAAAAGCTTTAATTGCAAAAATCTAAAAGGTAATTTTTGGGACGGAGTTAAAAATCACCGTCCCATTATATAAATTTTAGTTATTTTGTTCCATAAATTCTATCTCCAGCATCACCTAAGCCAGGAACTATATATGCATCTTTATTTAATTTTTCATCAATATGTGCGCAATATATTTTAACATCTGGATGTTTTTCTTGTACTTTTTTAAGTCCTTCTGGTGCAGCAATAATACAAATAAATTTAATTTTCTTTACACCCTTTTCTTTTAATAGATTTATAGAATCTACAGCACTTCCACCAGTTGCTAGCATTGGGTCTAATAAAATTACTTCCTTATTTTCTATATTATTTGGTACTTTAAAGAAATAATTTACAGGTTTATGGTCATTTGTATCATCTCTATACATTCCAATATGTCCAACTTTAGCATTTGGAATAACATTTAAAATTCCATCGACTATTCCCATTCCGGCCCTTAAAATTGGTACAAATGCATAATTATCTTCATTAAGTTTTTTAGCTTTTAATTTACAAATAGGAGTTTCGATTTCTGTATCTTCTAATTTAGCATCTTCCATTGCTTTATAACATAAAAACGTTCCAATTTCACTTGCTAATTCTCGAAATTCTTTTGTACCAGTTTTTTTATCTCTTAAAATTGTTAATTTATGTTCAATTAAAGGATGATTTAATTCTATTACATTTTCTTTGCTGATATTCCTGGGAGTTTCTTGTTCAGATTCCTTAGTATTTTCAATATTTTTATTATTTTCTTCTTTTTCATTAGGTAAAAATAAATTTAGTAAGATTCCAATTACAGCTGCTAAACTCATTCCTGAAACAGAAACTGATAAATTTCCAGTTGAAATAGCTATAGTTGCACCACCTAAACCTAAAACTAACATAGTAGATGCAACAATTATATTTTTATTATTTGAAAAATCTATTTTATTTTCTATTAAAACTTTTAAACCATTAACTGCTATAAATCCGTAAAGTAGAAGTGACACACCACCTAAAACAGCATTTGGGATTGAGCTAACTAATGCTGTAAATTTCCCTAGAAATCCAAGTATTATTGCAAATATTGCAGCTAAACCAATAACCCAAACCGAAGCAATTCTTGTCATACCAACAACTGAAGTGTTTTCACCATAAGTTGTATTTGCAGGACCTCCTAGAAATCCAGCTACAAAAGTTGCTAAACCATCACCTAGTAAAGTTCTATCTAATCCAGGTTTTTTAAGTAAATCTTTTCCAATAATAGCACTAAGTGCTGTGTGGTCTCCAATATGTTCTGCCATTGTCACTAAAGCTATAGGAGCTATAGTTAAAAGAGCAGAAAAGTCTATAGTATAGCTTAAGAAAGGTACTTTGAAATTTGGTAAAGAGAAAAATGCTGAAGACCCC
>CAZBMU010000040.1:0-11849 GCA_964493175.1 uncultured Clostridium sp. | reverse complement strand
AACATTCCTTGAACATTCATATATCTGGTTCCAGTTATTAAATTTTTCTCGTTTGCATTTTCTCCTGCTAATTGATAACCAATTAAATGACAACGGTTATATAAATAATTTCCATCAACTAAACCTTCGTATTTTGTAGTTTTCCATCCTGATGGTTTTATCATATTTATAGCCCCTCTTGTTTCTCCATCTTTTGGCATAATTTGTTTGCATATATTTGCAAAAGCAACTCCACATCTTCCAAAATCATCTAATTCACTGTATTTTTCAAAAGAATCTGTTGTGATTTCATTTTCGGAAAAGTTTGGCTTATTTTCATTTAATATAACATATGGACTATTAGTATATTCAGGTATACTTTCCAAATCAAATGAAGTTACGTTATTTGTTGTTGAATTATCTGTTGTTCCTTGACTTATGCTATTTGTAAAATAGCTATATATTTCTGCTATAACTATTAATATTATTATAGTTAGTATACTTTTTAAAACATTTTCAATTTGTCTATTTAGTTTTGTATTTCTTTTTTTACTCATCTATTGTACTCCTCTTTTTTATTCTTCTTCAAAATCATTTTCAAAATTTTCTTCGTTAATTTCTTCTGATTCATCATTCTCTTCTTGTTCTAATATATCATATCCATATTTAGAATACAACACATATTTTCCATCTTTAAATTGAAGCATTACTCCTTCAGTTGCAACTTCTTTTATATCTTCTGGTAATTCTGTTTCTTCAAATTCTACATCTAGCTTTTCTGTATAATCCCATAAATATACTATTCCATTTCTATCTTCTGTAACTAAATATAAATGTCCTTCTTTTCTATTTTCTTCCAAAGAGTATACCTCCTTTATAATTCTATTCTGTTTGTAAATTTATCTTTTATTAAAGCATTTAATGGCTTATTTTCTCCTTTTTCTAATTTTGGATCATCTAACAATATTTTTGTAGCTACACTTTGAACTCGTTTTAGTGTTTCAATATCTTCAAATAAATTTGCAATTTTAAATTCTGGAAGTCCGGTGTTGCATAGTTCCAAAAAAATCTCCTGAGCCTCTTAATTCTAAGTCTTTCTCAGATATTACAAATCCATCATTTGTTTCACACATTATCTTCATTCTTTCTTTTACATTTTCGCCTTTACCTTCAAATTTTAAAATACAATAAGATTTGTATTCTCCTCTTCCTACTCTTCCTCTTAATTGATGAAGTGCAGCTAAACCAAATCTTTCTGCATTTTCTATTACCATTATATTTGCGTTTGGCACATCTACTCCAACTTCAATTACAGTCGTTGAAATTAAAATGTCAATTTCTTTCTTTTTGAATCTTTCCATTATTGAATCTTTATCTTTTGGTCTCATTTTTCCATGTATATATTCAACTTTATAGCTAGGAAAAATTTCTTTGCTATATATTTCATATAGCTTTTCTACAGACTTCAAGTCTAGTTCTTCATTTTCTTCTACTAATGGACATACAATATAAGCTTGTCTACCTTCTTTAACTTGCTCCAAAATAAAACTATTTACTCTTTCTGTCATTCTTTTTCCAACAGCATATGTTTCTATTTTTTTTCTATTAGGTGGAAGTTCATCTATTATTGATATATCTAAATCTCCATATAATATTAATGCTAGTGTTCTCGGAATCGGAGTTGCCGTCATAACTAAAACATCTGGATTATTTCCTTTTTTAGCAATTTTCCCTCTTTGTCTAACTCCAAATCTGTGTTGTTCATCTGTTACAACTAACCCTAAATTTTTAAATATTACATTATCTTCTATAATTGCATGAGTACCAATTAATATGTCTATTTCTCCATTTGAAAGTCTTTCTAATATTGCTTCTTTGTTCTTTTTGGTAATACCAGATATTAATAGTTCACATTTTATATCAAGTTTTTCTAAAATATTTTTGAAATTTTCTAAATGTTGCGAAGCAAGTATCGCTGTAGGTGCCATAATTGCTGCTTGATATCCACTTTTAACAGCCTTATATGCTGCACACATCGCAACAACTGTTTTACCTGAGCCAACATCACCTTGTAATAATCTGTTCATAGGCTTATCAATTTCCATATTTTGATCAATTTCTTCTAAAACTCTTAGTTGTGCTTTTGTTAAATTAAAAGGAAGTGTATTTATAACATCACTCATTTTTGCATTTTTACTAAACTTAATTCCCTTTTCTTCATTTATATAATTGTTTTTAAGTTGTAATAAAGCAAGTTGAACAGCAAGTAATTCTTCAAAAACTAAGCGATTTCTTGCAATATTAAAATCTTCAAATTCATCTGGAAAATGAATATGTTTTGTAGCTTCATTTATATCTTCTAAATTATATTCTTCTAATAGGTAATTTGGCAAAGTTTCTGGTAATTTTGCATAAACCTCTTTAATTCCCGCTTCCATAATTTTTCTAATACTATTTTGAGATAAACTATATGTAAGAGGATAAATAGGTATAATTCTACCAGTATTTTGTGTTTTTTCTAAATCATCAAAAACAGGAGCAGTAAAAAACACTTTACCACCCTTTATTGTAGCTTTTCCAAAAAATTTATACCTTTCGCCAACTTTAAACTTATCTTTTAAATAAGGTTGGTTAAACCAAGTTATAGTACTTGAACCTGTTTCATCTCTTACAATAAGCTTTTGCATAGTTTTACCCTTTAGTCTAACATTTGTCATTCGATTACAAACAACAGCTTCAATTAGAACCTCTTCACCATCTTCACACTCACAAATAAACTTTGGCTTATTTCTATCTTCATATGTTCTTGGATAATATGTAATTAAATCTTTTAATGTAAATATACCTAGTTTATTAAGTAAAACTTCTCTGCTTGGTCCAACACCTTTAACATATTTTACGCTTTTATTTAAATCTAACATCAGTACTCCTTTCAACCAATGGGGACGGTTCTTTTTGGTTGATGATTTTGTGGACGTAATTTTGGGAACGAATTTTAAAAAAATCATTAGTTAAACTTTTATTAATTTAAAGTTTAATGCATCACAGCTAACTAGTTTAAAATCTACTCCATAATATTCTCCTTCAACTGCATCCTTTATTGAGCTACTATGTAAATGTCCATAATAACATTTTTTTATGTTGTATTTCTTTATAATTTTAACAAATTCTGTCATTTCATTTTGTTCTATGTTTTTTTTAGTAATAGGTGGATAGTGCATAAAAGCTATTATTTCTTTATCCTCTCCATATTTTTCTATACCATCTTTTATTGATAATTCTAATCTAATTGCTTCTCTATTTAATAGTTTTTTATCATCTTCACTTTCAGTTATATTCCACCCTCTTGTTCCTACAATAATTTTATTTTCATATTCATAAGAATTATTATATATAAAATCTATGTTTTCAAATTTATTTTCTTTTAAGAAATTCCTCATATTGCTTAAAGTTCCCCACCAATAATCATGGTTCCCTTTTAATAGTAGCTTCTTTCCAGGTAAACTGTTTAAATAATTAAAGTCTTGATCTGTATCTTTTAAATACATTGCCCAAGAAAAATCTCCTGGAAGTATTACTAGGTCATTTTCTTTTACTTTTAACATCCAATCTTCTTTTATTTTCTCTTCATGACCTTCCCAGTTTTCGCCAAATATACTCATTGGCTTATTTTCTTTAAATGATAGGTGTAAATCACCAATTGTATATATTGACATTTTGCTCTCCTTTCATTTTTAACATCTGTCCCAAAATGGACATTAAGTCCCATATGGACCTGTCCCCAAATGGACATTTGGAATTGCATTTAAATCTAAACCATCTCTTTTTCCTGCCATAAAGTTATAGTATCCGGCTGATGCTATCATTGCAGCATTGTCTGTACATAATTTTAAATCTGGCATATAAACTTTTATACCTTCTTTTTCTAGTTCTAAAAATGCTTGTCTTATATATGAATTTGCTGATACTCCTCCAGCTAGTGTTATTTTTTTTATTCCTGTTTGTTTTATCGCCTTTTTTACATTTTCCATAAGTGTGTCTGTTACGTTCTTTTCAAAACTTGCACATAAGTCCGCCTTATTTATGTTTGGATTTTTATGATTTATATTTATTACTGCCGTTTTTATTCCACTAAAACTAAAATCTAATGTTTCTCCATCAAAATGCGTTTTTGGAAGTTCTATATTTGCTTGTCCTTCTTTAGCAAGTTTATCTACCTTAGGTCCACCTGGATATCCTAATCCTACTACTCTTGCCACTTTATCAAATGCTTCTCCTATTGCATCATCTCTAGTTTTTCCAAGCATTTCAAATTCTGTATATCCTTTTACATATATAATCCCGAGTGTTTCCTCCAGACATCATAACACATAAAAATGGTGGTTCTAGTTCTTTGTATGTAATATAATTTGCTGCAATATGTCCTTCTATATGATTAACTCCTACTAAAGGTTTTTGAATTGCATAGCTTAGTGCTTTTGCATATGATACTCCTACTAATAAGGCTCCTACTAATCCTGGTCCATAAGTTGGAGTTATGCTATCAATTTCTTCAAATGTTATATTTGCTTCTTTTAATGCTTTTTTTGCTACTCTAGAAATAGCCTCTATATGATTTCTAGAGGCTATTTCTGGCACAACTCCACCATATTTCTCGTGTATTGGTATTTGTGTGTCTATGACGTTTGATAAAACTTCTCTTCCATTTTTTACTATTGCAACTGATGTTTCATCACAACTTGATTCAATTCCGCATTGTTATTATTTCTTTGTTCATTTTTATTCCTTTCAAAATATAAGGAGTGTCCCTTAATCCCTAAAAGAGGGAAAAAAGGGGCGTCCCTAAATCCCTCTTCCTAAACTTAAAAGTCCATTAGTTATCCATCCTATTATTGGTGATATTATTGATCCCGCTATTCCTGTTATCCATAACAATACAAATACTATATAGAATATTTGCTCGTTATTTACAAAAAAAGCTTTAGCTTTTGATGGTAAAAATGGCATTATTATTTTTGAACCATCTAAAGGTGGCAATGGTAACAAATTAAATACTCCTAATCCTATATTTATTGATATTGTGTATAATATTAATGTCATTATTACAGTTCCAGTTGTTGAGTTTAAAAATGTTTGCCCTGAATATTTATATATTATAAAGTATACTATTGTAAATATAACTGCTAATAAAAAATTCATTATTGGTCCTGCAGCTGATACTATTGCTTCTCCTGTTTCCATTGATATTTTTCTTGTATAATTTCTAGGATTTACTTCTACTGGTTTTCCCCATCCAAATCCTGCAATTAATAACATTAAAGATCCTATTGGATCTAAGTGATCTAATGGATTTAATGTTAGTCTTCCTTGATTTTTTGCTGTATTATCTCCTAGTTTATAAGCTACGTATCCATGTGCAAATTCATGAAATGTTATTGCAATTAAAACTCCTGGTACGCTTAATAATAAACCTAATAGTCTGTCTGGATTTGTTACAAATTGCATAATTGCAATTCCTACCATTATTGCAATTAGTATATTTATTGTTCTTCTATCTAACGAAAAATTAAACATATATTTATTCTCCTTTGTTTAACGGTTTCATTGTTGGAAAGAATATTACATCTCTTATTGATGCTGAATTTGTTAGTAACATTACTAATCTATCTAAACCTATTCCCATTCCTCCTGTTGGTGGTAATCCTATTTCTAGTGCTTGTACAAAATCTTCATCCATTCCACCTGCTTCTTCATCACCTTTTGCCTTTGCTTCTGCTTGTTTTGCAAGTCTTTCATATTGGTCTATTGGGTCATTTAATTCTGAATATGCATTTCCATATTCTCTTCCACCAATAAATAATTCAAATCTTTCAACTAATTCTGGTTGTCCTTTTTTTCTTTTTGTTAATGGCGATATTTCTACTGGGTAGTCCATAATAAATGTTGGCTGAATTAATGTTTCCTCAACAAATGTTTCGAAGAACTCGTTTATTATATGTCCTCTTGTATTTTTCATTTCTTCATATTCAACACCTTTTTCTTTTGCTATAGCTTGTGCTTCTTCATCAGTTTTTATTGTGTTGAAATCTACTCCAGATACTTCTTTTATGCTATCAATCATTGTTACTCTTCTCCAGCCTGGTGTTAAATCAATTTCAGTCTCTCCATATTTTATTTTTGTTGTTCCTAATACATTTTTTGCAACTGTTGATATTAATTCTTCTGCCATATTCATCATATCATTATAATCTTCATAAGCTGAATAGAATTCCATATTTGTAAATTCAGGATTATGTTTTATGTCCATTCCTTCATTTCTGAAGTTTTTTCCAATTTCAAACACTTTATCAATTCCACCTACAACTAATCTTTTTAAGTTTAATTCTGGTGCAATTCTTAAATACATTTCTAAGTTTAATGTGTTATGATGTGTAATAAATGGTCTTGCTGCATCTCCTGTTGCTACTGTTGTAAGCATTGGTGTTTCGACTTCCATGTATCCTTTTTTGTCCATGAAATTTCTTATTTCTTTAAATATTTTACTTCTTAACATAAATGTTTCTTTTACTTCTGGATTTACTATTAAGTCTGTATATCTTTGTCTATATCTTAAATCTGGGTCTTTTAAACCATGGAATTTTTCTGGTAATGGCCTTAATGATTTTGTAAGTAATGTTACTTCTTTTGCATGTACTGATATTTCTTCTGTTCTTGTTTTAAATACAAAACCTGTTATTCCTATTATATCTCCAATGTCCCAAGTTTTAAAAGCCTTGTAGCTTTCTTCTCCTAAATCATTTATACTTACATAACTTTGAATTTTTTCATCACAGTCTTGAATTGTGCAAAATGATGCTTTTCCCATTATTCTTTTTGCTATTATTCTTCCGAGCTACTGTTACATCTTTTTGTTCAAAATTTTCATAATTAGTTTTTATTTCTCCTGCTGTATTTGTTCTATTAAATTTTGTTATTTCATAAGGGTTTTTACCTTGCTCTTGTAATTCTTTTAATTTATCCCTTCTTATTTGCATTAGATGATTTATATCTAACTCTTCATTTTCTTGCATTTTAATCTCTCCTTATTTTTATATTACTACTTTATAATAGCTGTGGCTGGGGTAGTAAGATTCGAACTTACGAATGACCGGGTCAGAGCCGGTTGCCTTACCACTTGGCTATACCCCAATATTACTGCTATATTATATCAAAAAAATAGGAATAAATAAATAGTTTTTAATAATTTATTTTAAATAATTCCTAAAAACTAAAAGCCAGAAATATAATTCTGACTTTTGATTTAAATATTTAATAATATTTCTTCGCATTTTTTATAATCTGGTTCATATTTTCTTAGCATTTTATAGAAACTTTCACAATGTGTTTTATATTTCAAATGGCAATATTGATGTAAAACTATATAGTCTATTACTTTTCTATTATATTTTACTACTTCTGGATTTATTGTTATTTTATAATTTTTGCAATTTCCAAGTGTATTTATTTTTGCAATTTCATATTCTTCTGGTGCAATTCCTATCATGATTCTAATTTTTTCCATTGCTCTTTCAATTTCAACTTTTGCTATCTGTTCATACATTTTTTCTATTGCTAAATCTAATATATCCTTACTTTCCATTTTTTTATATTTATTAGGAAGTGATATTTTTATAGTTTTGTTTTCTATATCTAATTCTGTTACTTTTACATTTTTATATGATATTTTTACTCTGTAATCTATTCCAAGTACCGGAACAGGATGTCTTTCAATACTGTTATTTATATTTAATTTTAAGTTAGTCTTCTTTTTTACTATATTCATAATATATCACTCCTTATCAAAACTTCGTTTTACAAAATATTGTTCGCTTTTGTTGAATATATTTTACATTTTATTTTTCACTTTGTCAATACTTTTTTATAAAAAAATTAAAATTTTTGTTCGCTTATTATTTGTTTACTTAAATATATATATATATAATAAATTATTAATCCTGCGTAAGCGACCAAACGAAGCATAGCTGAGTGCGATTGGAGCAATCGACATACTTGTATTTTTTATATGGAGATTGCGACACCAAAGGATTAATAATTTATTATATTTTTATATTATATTAATTAAAACTAAAAGGCAACATATAAAATGTTACCTTTAAAAATTATTCAGCTTTTTTTTCAGCTTTTTTTGTTTCAACTTCTTTTTCTTCTTTTTTAGTTTCTTTTGTTGGAGTTTCTTTTACATCTTCAACAGGTTCTTCTGAAACTGTATCTACAACTTCTTCTACAACTACTTTTTCAGATTCAACTGCTGGTTTTTCTTCTGGAGCAGACTCTACTTTTGGTTCTGTAACTTCTTCTGTTTTTACTTCTTCTTGAATTGGTTCTTCAACAATATCTTCTTTAACCACTATTTCTCTATCTTCAATTCTTGCTCCAACCATTTCCTTAGTTTTAGCTGACTTACCAATTCTATCTCTTAAGTAGAATAATCTAGCTCTTCTTGCTTTACCAACTCTAACTAATTCAACTTTTTCAACTAATGGTGAATGTACTAAAAATGTTTTTTCAACACCAACACCATAAGATATCTTTCTAACAGTAAATGTTTGGTTTACTCCTCCTCCTTGTACTTTTATAATTGTTCCTTCAAATACTTGGATTCTTTCTTTATTTCCTTCTTTAATTCTAACATGTACTCTAACTGTGTTACCTACTTTTAATTCTGGTATTTTATTTTTTAATTGCTCATGTTCAATAGATTTTATTATATCCATTTTAAATTCCTCCTTTTCTTTTTCGTCCGAGCGGTGTACATTTTGCACACTTCTTTATAATAAATCTGGTCTTTTTTTCTTTGTGATTTCCAAAGATTTTTCTTTACGCCATTTTTCTATATTTTGATGGTTTCCTGAAAGTAAAACTTCTGGTACTTTTATTCCTTCAAATATTTCTGGTCTAGTATATTGTGGATATTCTAAAAGTCCATTAGAGAAACTTTCCTCTTTTATTGAATCCTGTTTTAGAACTCCTTCTACATACCTTGATACACTATCTATTAATACCATTGCTGGAATCTCTCCACCTGTTAATACATAATCTCCAATTGATATTTCTTCATCCACAATTTTGTCTAATACTCTTTGGTCTATTCCTTCATAATGTCCACAAAGTATAATTAAATGTTCCTGATTTGATAATTCTTCTATCATTTTTTGATTTAATTTTTTTCCTTGTGGTGACATATATATTACTTTTGATTTATCTGTTTTGGCAGACTTATATGCATCAAATACAACATCTGGCATCATTACCATTCCAGCGCCACCACCATAAGGAGTATCATCTACTTTTTTATGTTTATCTTTAGAAAAATCTCTAATATTAATCAAATTGATTTTTATTAATTCTTTTTCTTGTGCTTTTCCAATAATGCTTTGTTTCATGCTTTCAAACATCTCTGGAAAAAGAGTTAAAACATCAAATTTCATTTTTTCCTCCATTTTTATATTAAACCTGGTATTATATGAACTGTTATTTTTTTATTATCAATATCAATTTTTTTTAAAACCTCATGGATCCCTGGTAGTAAAATTTCTTTTTCTTTATTGTTTTTTACAACATATATATCATTACTTCCTGTATTATAAACCTCTTTCACAGTTCCAAGTAATTTTCCTTCATCTGTATATACTTCTAATCCTATTAAATCAACATAATAATATCTTCCTTCTTCTAAAGGTTCTAGATTATCTCTGTCTACAATTATTAAATTATCACGAAGTGAATTTGCTTGTTCCACTGTATCTATTCCTTTAAATTTTATTAGTGCCATATTTTTATGTTCTTGTGATTTTTCTATTTCATATTCTTTTTTGTTATTCTCATTTCCAATATATACTTTTTTTAAATTTTCAAATTTACCTATGTCATCTGTAAAAGGTTTTACTTTAACCATACCTTTTATACCAAAAGTATTTACAATTTTACCAATTTCAAGATATTTTGTCATTTTTAATTCCTTTCTAATTATCCAAGAAATTCTACTGACACTTTTTTATGTTCTTTTGTAGCTACTGCTTTCATTACTGTTCTGATAGATTTTGCAAGTCTACCTTGTCTACCTATTACTTTTCCCATATCTGTTTCTGCTACTTTAACTTCAAATTTAATATCTTTTTCACCATTTAATGTATTAATTTCAATTGCCTCTTTATTATCTACTAAATTTGAAATAATTGTTTTTAAAATTTCTTCCATTTTCATTTTCCCTTCAAAATACTATTTTGCTTTTTCAATTATACCTTTTACAGTATCTGTTGGCTTTGCACCATTTTTTATCCATTTTTCAACTTTTTCGTTGTCTAAAACAACTGTTACTGGATTTGTCATTGGATCATATGTTCCTAATCTTTCAATTATTTTACCATCTCTTGGACTTCTTGAGTCTGCAACTACAATATGGTAAAATGGAGCTTTTTTCTTTCCTTGTCTTTGTAATCTAATTTTTACCATTTTCTTCACCTCCAAATTTGTTTTATATATAAATTAAAAAAATAAAAAACTAAAATTTAAAATTTTTTAAGGCATTTTCATCAATACCGTTCATTAATTTTTTCATACTTCCTTTATTATTTTTCATTTTTTTCATCATTTTTTGTGTCATTTCAAATGATTTTATAAACTTGTTAATATCTTGTACTTGTGTACCACTTCCTTTTGCTATACGTTGTCTACGGCTAGCATTTAAAAGCCTTGTATCTTGTTTTTCTGATTTTGTCATTGAACATATTATTGCTTCTATTTTTACAAATTCTTTATCATCTATATTGACATCTTTTAATGCATTCATTCCAGGTATCATTTTTAATAATGATGAAAATGAACCCATTTTTTTTATTTGTCTAATTTGAGTTAAATAATCATCTAAGTCAAATTTATTCTTTTTTAATTGTTTTTCTAATTTTTCTGCTTGTTCTAAATCAAATGATTCTTCTGCTTTTTCTATAACAGATAAGATATCTCCCATTCCTAAAATTCTACTTGCCATTCTTTCTGGATGAAATACCTCTATGTCACTTAATTTTTCACCTGTTGCAGCAAATTTTATTGGTCTTCCTGTTACTTTTTTTACAGATAACGCTGCACCTCCACGAGTATCACCATCTAATTTTGTAAGTATAATTCCATCAACTCCAAGATCTTCGTTGAATTTTTCTGCAACATTAACTGCATCTTGACCTGTCATACTATCAACTACTAATAATATTTCATGTGGTTTTACTCCAGCTTTTAGTTTTTTCAATTCGTCCATTAATGATTCATCTATATGTAAACGTCCTGCTGTATCTATAATAACTACATCATTTAATTTTGAATATGCAACCGACATTGCTTGTTTTGCAATAAGCACAACATCTTTTGTATTTTCATTACTAAAAACAGGAATATTTAATTGTTTCCCAACAACTTCTAATTGTTTTATAGCCGCTGGCCTATATACATCACATGCAACTAATAATGGATTTTTACCTTGTTTTCTTAAAAGATTTGCTAACTTTCCAGCAGTTGTAGTTTTACCAGAACCTTGAAGTCCAGTAAGCATTATTACTGTTGGTGGATTTGAAGTGAAATTTATTTTACTCTCTGTCCCTCCAAGTAATTCTACTAATTCATCTTTAACAATTTTTACTACTTGCTGCCCAGGTGTTAATGATTTTAATACATCTTGCCCAAGTGCTTTTTCTTGAATTGAAGAATTGAATTCTTTTACTATTTTATAGTTTACGTCAGCCTCTAAAAGTGCAAGTTTTACTTCTCTTAAAATTTCTTTTATATCACTTTCGCTAATTCTTGCTTTTACTCTAAGTTTT
>CAZBMU010000039.1:0-12315 GCA_964493175.1 uncultured Clostridium sp. | reverse complement strand
GAAGAACTCCATTCGAAAATTGTATAGTTTTAGGTCATGTATTAGATGAAAAAGGTCAAAAAATGTCTAAATCTAAAGGTAATGGTGTAGACCCAATGGTGTTATTAAATGAAGTTGGTGCAGATGCAACAAGATGGCATTTTTATACATGTTCAGCTCCATGGTTACCTACAAGACTTGGACTTAATAATGTACAAGAAACACAAAGGGGATTTTTATCAACACTATGGAATGTATACTCTTTCTATGTTTTATATGCAGAAATTGATAATTTTAATCCATTAAAGTATAGCAACTTTGAACCTACAAATTTAATGGATAAATGGATAATTTCTAAACTAAATACATTATTAAAAGAAGTTGATAGCAAACTTGACCAATATGACATAACAACAGCAGCGTTATTAATAGAGAGCTTTACAGATGAACTTTCAAATTGGTATGTTAGAAGAAATAGAGAAAGATTTTGGTTAACAGAACTTTCAGACGAAAAAATAGGAGCATATTGTACATTATACAAAGTTTTAACAACATTAATAAAAGTGGCGGCACCATTTGTACCATTTATGACAGATGAAATATATCAAAATTTAGTTGTAGGATTAGATAAAAATGCTCCAGAAAGTGTTCATTTGTGCTTATGGCCAGAAGCAGATGAAAAAGCTATAAACAAAGATTTAGAAAAAGAAATGGACTTAGCTTACAAAATAGTAAAACTAGGAAGAAGTGCAAGAAATTCAGCAAATATTAAAAATAGACAACCACTTTCTAAAATGCTTATTTCAATAGATACTTTACCTAAATACTATGAAAACATTGTAAAAGAAGAACTTAATGTAAAAGAAATAGAACTAGGCGCAGAAATGTCTGAATATGTTGATTTTGAAATTAAACCAAACTTACCTGTACTTGGAAAAGAATACGGAAAACTAATACCAAGAATTCGTGAGGAACTTGCAAAGAACGATCAAGTAAACTTAGCAAACAAAGTAAAAAGTGGTGGAGTAGAATATATAGAAATTGATGATACTCAAATCGAATTAAACTCTGAAAACTTACTTGTAACAATGCAAGGAAAAGATGGATTTGCATTTAGTGGAGAAGGAGAAATAGGAGTTGTACTAGATACACACATTACTCAAGAACTTAAAAAAGAAGGATATGTACGTGAAGTGCTTTCTAAAGTTCAAAACATGAGAAAAGACAAAGGTTTTGAAGTATTAGATAATATTAATCTTTATATATCTGGAAATGAAATGCTAGAAAAAGTTGTAAAAGATAATGAAGAATTAATAAAACATGATACATTAGCTAAAGAAGTTATTTATAATAAAGAAAGAAAAACTTATACAGAAACAAATATTAATGGTGAGAAACTAAATATTGATGTAGAAGTTGTTTAATAAGCATTTGAAATATTATGTTAAAAATGTTATAATAAATTATGGGTAAATTTTCTATTAAAAGGAGGACATAATATGTCGCCAAAAACAACTAAAGTTCCAAAATTTTATTTTCTAAAAAAGATGAACAAAGTTCATCGAGTATGCCGGAAAGAAATGGAGGGTTATATTTCCTTAAATGAGGAAAGAATTCACCATTTTGAGTATGGTCGTGTTCCAAATCATAGAACATATAAAATTGTTCTTAAAAATGGAGATGAAAAAATTTGGGAACTTAAACGTAAAAATTAAACCCAAGGCAGTTGAATTTCAACTGCCTAAATTTTATGTAAAAAACCCTTGACAGTTTCAGTAATTAAAGTTAAAATAGTATAGTAGGAAAAAATATATTTAAGAACTTAAAGAAAATTATATATTTTATTCGAACATTGAAAATTAAATAAGAAAGAGGTGTATGATTATGAACATAATAATCACTATCGCCGCTATCTTAATCTCACTAGCAATTGGAATAGTTGTCGGAATGGCATACAGAAAAAAGGTTGCAGAGTCTAAAATTCAAGGTGCAGAAAATGAAGCAAAAAGATTAGTAGATTCAGCTAAAAAAGAAGCTGAAAACTTAAAAAAAGAAGAAATTTTCAAAGCTAAAGAAGAAATTATGGCAAGTAGAAAAGAATTAGACCAAGAGATTAAAGAAAGAAGAGGCGAAGTACAAAAACAAGAAGCTAGATTAATTCAAAAAGAAGAAAATCTAGAAAAACGTTCAGAAAATTTTGAAAAGAAAGAAAAAGATTTAGAAAAAGAATTTCAAAATGTTGAGAACAAAAAACAAGAACTTGAGGAATTATACAACAAAGAAATATTGGAACTTCAAAAAGTTGCAGGGTTAAGTAGAGAGGAAGCAAAACAAAAATTATTATCTGAAATAGATAAAGAATTAACAGCTGAAAAAGCAGCTTTAATTAAAGAAAAAGAACAAAAAGCAAAAGAAACTATTGAAAAGAAAGCAAAAGAAATGTTAACATATGCAGTACAAAAATGTGCAGCAGATCATTCTCAAGAAACAACAGTATCTATTGTATCGCTTCCAAATGACGAAATGAAAGGAAGAATTATTGGTAGAGAGGGAAGAAATATAAAAGCTTTAGAAACTTTAACAGGTATTGATTTAATTATAGATGATACACCTGAAGCAGTTGTATTATCAGGATTTGATCCATTAAGAAGAGAAGTTGCAAAAATAGCTTTAGAAAAATTAATTGATGACCGGAAGAATTCATCCAGCAAAAATTGAAGAAATGGTAGAAAAAGCTAAAGAAGAAGTTGAAAACACAATTAAGGAAGAAGGAGAAAGAGCTGTACTTGAAACAGGAGTTATTGGCTTACATCCAGATATAGTAAAATTAATTGGAAAATTAAAATATAGGACAAGTTATGGTCAAAATGTATTAAATCATTCAATTGAAGTATCTAATTTAACAAGAATTATGGCAGATGAATTAGGTTTAGATATAAAACTTGCAAGAAGAGCAGGATTATTACATGATATAGGTAAAGCATTAGATCATGATATGGAAGGAACTCATGTTGAAATAGGTGTAGATATTCTTAAAAAGTATAAAGAAAACCCATTAGTTATAAATGCAGTAGAAGCACACCATGGAGATGTTGAACCACAAACTTTAGAAGCTGTATTAGTACAAGCAGCAGATGCAATATCCGCCTCTAGACCAGGAGCAAGAAGAGAAACACTAGAAGCATATATTAAAAGATTACAAAATCTTGAAGAAATTGCAGACTCATTTGATGGAGTTGAAAAATCTTTTGCAATTCAGGCAGGTAGAGAGGTTAGAATTATAGTAAAACCTGAAAAAATATCAGATGACCAAATGACGATTTTAGCAAGAGATGTTTCAAAAAGAATTGAAAATGAAATGGATTATCCAGGACAAATAAAAGTTAATATTATTAGAGAAACAAGAATAGTTGATTATGCAAAATAAAAACTAGGTTTTCAACCAATGGGGACGGATCTTTTGGTTGAAAACCATTTTTTATGATTTCAACCAAAAGATCCGTCCCTATTGGTTGAAAAAATTAAAAGGAGGTTTTAAATGAAAATTTTAGCAGTTGGTGATTTAGTTGGAAACATTGGTGTAAAAAAAATGAAAGAAGAATTAAATAAAATTAGGCAACAAGAAAATATAGATTTTGTCATTGTTAATGGAGAAAACGCAGGAGAAGGAATGGGAATTACAGAAAAAAATTTTAATGATATTTTAGCTGAAAATGTTGATGTTATAACAATGGGAAATCATACATGGGGGAAAAAAGATATTTTTAAGTTTATAAATCATCCAAAATTACTTAGACCAGCAAATTACCCTAATGAGGTTCAAGGTAAGGGATATAATATATATAAATGTAAAAATAAAAAAATTGCAGTTATAAATTTAATAGGAAGAGTTGATATGAATGTATTATCTGATAATCCATTTGTACTTGCAAAACAGATAGTACAAAAATTAAATAAAGAAGCAGATATTATAATAATTGATTTTCACGCAGAAGCAACTGCGGAAAAAATTGCATTAGGTTATTTGTTAGATGGAAAAATAACAGCAATTTTTGGTACACATACACATGTACAAACAGCTGATGAGCAAATTTTAGAAAAAGGAACTGGATTTATAACAGATATTGGAATGACAGGACCAAAAAGATCTGTAATTGGAATGGATGTAGATGCTTCAATAAAAAGATTTGAAACTACATTACCTGAAAGATACAAAATTGCTTCTGGAGATTGTATATTAAACGGTGTAATTTTTGATGTAAATGATGATACAAATAAAGTTGAAGAAATTAAAAGGATATCTATAAAATAAATATTGTCGAAAATTAATATTTATCGCGATGAAATTTACTAAAAATTTCCAAAAAACACTTTACATTAATTTCCAAATAATGTAAAATATTAAATGTAAAAGTTGCAACAAAAAAAATAAAATTATAGGAGGCAAAATAATGGAAGTTTTAAAAATTTCATCAAAATCAAATCCAAATTCAGTAGCAGGAGCAATTGCTGGATTGGTAAAAGAATCAAGTAAAGCAGAAATGCAAGCAATCGGAGCAGGAGCATTAAACCAGGCGGTCAAGGCTGTAGCAATAGCTAGAGGTTTTGTAGCGCCAGCTGGAGTAGATTTAGTTTGTATACCAGCATTTGCAGAAGTTGAGGTTGAAGGAGAAGATAGAACTGGTATAAAATTAATTGTAGAATCTAGAACATAAGAATTTAATATAAAAAAAGAGTTTTAAATTTTTTTGCAGTTTAAATTGCATAAAATTTAAACTCTTTTTTATTTTAAATTAGCTAATTTTTTATAATTATATCTTGAAATTTTCTTGAATTTAATGTATGATAGCAAAGTATAGAAAGGAATAATTTATAATATGAAATCAAATTGGATAAAATATGTATTTATAATATTTATCATAGGAATATTAGTTTTTTCAGTTTATAAATTCAAAAAAGATGAAGCAGATAAGAAATTAGATGAAGTTGACACATCAAAGTCACAAGAAGAAATGGAAAAAGAAATAAAGCTTGGTATCGCAGGAATAGATACAATAAATCCTATTCTTAGTAAAAACAAGAATGTTCAAAATATTACAAAACTTATTTATGAGCCATTAGTTAATTTATCATCAGATTATAAAGCAGAACCTTGTCTTGCAAAAGAATGGGCTAAACAAAGTGGTAACTCATATTTGGTTAAATTAAGGGAAGGTGTTAGATGGTCAGATGGACAAAGTTTTACTTCAGAAGATGTAAGATTTACAATAGATAGATTAAAAGATTCACCAACAATTTATTCTGAAAATGTTCAAGATGTAGATAGTATAGATATTATAGATGATTATACAATAAAAATTAATTTATCAAAAGAAATTCCATTTTTTGAATATAATTTAACATTTCCAATACTATCCAAGGAAAATTATGAAGGAGAGGATTTTAATAACACAACAAAAAATAATAAACCTATTGGTACAGGAAAATTTAAAATTTCTGAAGCAGAATCATCTTATATAATTTTGGAAAAAAACACAAGCTGGTGGAATAAGGAAAAAGAAATAACTTTAGAAAAAATAACAATAAATTTATATTCTTCAGTAGGTGAATTGTATAATAGTTTTAAATTAGGAAATTTAGATTTAATAAGTACTGAAAATGATAATTTAACTAATTATATTGGAACAATTGGATATAGTTCAAAAGAAATGAAAGATAGAAAACATACTTTTTTAGCATTAAATACTGCGAATTATTTTTTATCAAAAGAAGAAGTAAGAAAGGCAATATCTTATTCTATAGATAAATCTAATATAACAACAACAATATTTGGTGGAAAATATTATACAAGCAGCTTTCCATTAGATTATGGAAATTGGCTTTGTAAAGAACAAGATGCCAGTAGTGGATATAATTTAGAACAAGCAAAACAATTATTAAAAGATGCTGGATGGTCTCTAAAAAAGGGAAGTTGGCAAAAAACAGAAAATTATAAAACTCAAAAATTAGCTTTAAATTTATTAGTAAAAGCAAGTGATGCTTCCAAAGTATCAGTAGCAGAAAATATAAGAGCGCAACTTTTAAATCAAGGAATTATTATTAACATAGTTCAAGCTACAGATGAACAATATAATAATATGATTAATAATAAAAGTTATGATATTGCATTATGTAGCTTAACATTATCACCAAGTCCAAATTTAGAATCCTTTTTTGGGGATGGGAATTTGGCAAATTATACAACAGATGAAATTAAAAATATTATGAATGAAGTAAAAAATACAACAGATGAAAATGTATTAAAAGAAAAATATAAAAGATTAAATGAGATTTATAAAACAAATATACCATATATAAGTTTGTATAATAGTAAATATACAGTTGCATATAATTCAGCTTTAGTAGGTGATTTTTCACCAAATTGGTTTTATCAATTTTATGGAATAGAAGAATGGTATAAATAAATTTTAAAAAATTTCAAAAAAAGTATTGACAAAACAAATTTTTGATATATAATTGTTTTATCAAACAAAAGTTCACGAAAATAGGAGGAGAAATTTATGGGAGAAAATACAGAAAAAAAGAAAGCATTAGAAATGGCAATGAGCCAAATAGAAAAACAATTTGGAAAAGGATCAGTAATGAAACTTGGCGAATTTAAAGCAATGGAGGTTGAAGCAATACCAACAGGGGCACTAGGTTTAGACATAGCTTTAGGTATTGGTGGTGTACCAAGAGGTAGAATAATAGAAATATTTGGACCAGAATCATCTGGTAAAACAACATTAGCTTTGCATATTGTTGCAGAAGCACAAAAAAAAGGTGGAGAAGCTGCATTTATTGATGCAGAACATGCATTAGATCCAGTATATGCAAAAAAACTAGGTGTAGATATAGACAATTTAATAGTATCACAACCAGATACAGGAGAACAAGCTCTAGAAATTACAGAAAGTTTAGTAAGAAGTGGAGCACTAGATGTTATTGTTGTAGACTCTGTTGCAGCTCTAGTACCAAAAGCAGAAATTGATGGAGATATGGGAGACTCACATATGGGATTACAGGCTAGACTTATGTCTCAAGCATTAAGAAAATTAGCAGGAGCAATAAATAAATCTAAAACAGTATTAATATTTATAAATCAATTAAGAGAAAAAATAGGAGTTATGTTTGGAAATCCAGAAACTACAACAGGAGGAAGAGCATTAAAATTCTATGCTTCAGTTAGAATGGATATAAGAAGAATTGAAAATATTAAGCAAAACGGAGAAGTTAAAGGAAGTAGAGCAAGAGTAAAAGTTATAAAAAACAAAGTTGCTCCACCATTTAGAGAAGCTGAATTTGACATTGTATATGGAGAAGGAATATCTAAAGCTGGTAATATTTTAGATATGGCTGTAAACTTGGATATTATTGAAAAATCAGGCTCATGGTTTAGTTATAATGGAGAAAGAATTGGACAAGGAAGAGAAAATGTTAAAAATTACTTAAAAGAAAATCCAAAAATTCTAGAAGAAGTTGAGCAAAAAGTAAGAGACAATTTTAAAAAAGCATTTGAACAAAGTTTAGGAGAAGAACTACCAAGTAAAGATGATGAAGATGAGGATGATGAAGATTAATAATGTATACAGTAGAAGATTTTGATAGAGAAAAAACAAGAATACTAAAATATATATTATATAAAAAAAGAACAGAACAAGAAGTACGTACAAAGTTTGGAAATTTAATAGAAAACAATCTGCTTGAAGATATAATAGAATATTTAAAAGAAACTAAATATATAAATGACAAAGAATACATAGAAAAAATCATAAATAACTTTATGGCACTAAAAAATCTTTCTATAAAAGAAATAAAATACAAATTATTAAATAAAGGTTTAAATAAAAATGATATAGAAGATTATATATATGAAAATAAAGAAGAATTAGAACAATATGAAAAAAAATCAGCAGATAATATTTTTTATAAAAAATCTAGCTCAATGGAACCTGATGAAATTAAACAATATTTGTTAAAAAAAGGATATAGGCTAGAAAATTTAAATTTTAATTCATAACAAAATTTAATTTTAAACCATGGAGGATACAATGGCAATACTTACATTAGAAACAAAAAAGTATGCAATAAAAATAGATAATTTTGAAGGACCATTAGATTTGCTTTGTCACTTAATAGACAAAAATAAAATGAACATATATGATGTAAATTTAAGTGAAATAACAGACCAATATTTAGAATACTTAAAAGAGCAAGAAAAACTAAATCTAGAAATAGCAAGTGAATTTCTAGTTATGGCATCAACCTTATTATATCTAAAATCTAAAAATTTATTACCAAGACAGGAAGAAGACGGAGAAGAAATAACAGAAGAAGAACTTATAAGAAGAATTATAGAATATAAAAAATTTAAAGAAATTAGTAAAAATTTAAAAGAAAATTATAAGAAGTTTTCTAATCGTTATTTTAAATTAGCTGAAGAAATAGAGTTTCCAAAACAAAAATTAAATATATATTTTGAAAATACAGTAATACCAAATATATATAATGATTTACTAAATAAAAACAAAGAAAAAATCAATGAGAATGCTAAAAATATAGAAAAAATAGCTTTAACAGATAATTATACAGTTGCAAGTAAAGTAAAAGAAATGTTTAAGGTACTTATAAAACAAAAAAGGTTTGTATTTAATAAATTATTTTCTATAAAAAAACATAATAAACAAGAAGTAGTTACAGCATTTTCAGGATTATTAGAATTATCAAGAAGAAATAAAGTAGATACAATTCAAGATGAATTATTTGGAGATATTACTGTAAAAAAAGCAAAGAGGGATTAGGGGACGGACCTTTTTTCCCTCTTTTAGAAATTTTAGGACACTCCTTGGTAAATTGGGCACTACTCCTTTTACTGGGGAGCATATATCCATATTTTTTTATTTATGATTGATTGGAGTGAAAAATAGAAATTGTTAATTATTAGATTGAGAGATGTTCAGGGCAAAATGTATTATATTATTTTTTATTTCATTACTCGGCTTCCTACATAAAACAAGAATCTCTAAAATCATTTTATGGCACCCTTTCACTTAGTCCTCACAGCAAAGCTGTTCAACGCGAACATTTTCCATAAAATGATTTAAGAGATTCTAATTTTACTCCAGTCTCATTCGTAATTACATACAAAATAATATAATACATTTTGAGCATGAAAGCGGCACATTATAATAATTTAAAAATTCTTTTTGAACGAAATGAGTGATTAAATAAAAAAATATGGATATATGCTCCCCAGTAAAAGGAGTAGTGCCCAATTTACCAAGGAGTGTCCCGAAATTTCTAAACCAGAAAAAAGTATAAAAATGAAAAAAATGGAAAAACTAATATTAATACCTAAAAGAGGTGATAATATTGGTTTTTCTTTTTATTTGCTTATTTATATTATTATCAACAATCATTTTCTCAATTTCGAAAATAAGAATAAAAGTGATAAATCTCAAATATTATATAAGCAATACACGACATATAAATGATAATTTTAAATTTAAAATACAACTAATTATTTTCAATAAAATAAAAATAATCAATATAGATATAAACAAAGAGCTTTTAGAAAAGTTAAAATTTAGAGAAAAACTAGAAAAAGCCAAACTTAAATTTTCTGAAAGAGAGATAAAAATTAATAAAAAAGTTTTAAAATATATACCTAAAATTAATTTAAAAACTAATTATTTAAACTTAAATATTGAACTTGGAACAGAGAATTCTGCTTTAACTTCATTAATAATTCCTATAGTAAGTGGAATTATTTCTATTATATTAAGCAAAAATTCTTACAATGAAAAAAACATTTATTATAATGTAGAACCAATTTATTATAATCAAAATATATTTAATATTGAACTATCAGGTATATTTGAAATTAAAATGATACATATTATAAATATAATATATATCTTAAATAAAAATAAAGGAGTGATAAAAAATGAACGAGCATCCTATAGAAGGGCTTATGGTTACAGCTATGAATAGTATTCAAGATATGATAGATGTAAACACTATAATAGGAGAACCTATAGAAACTTCTAATAATATAGTTATTATACCTATTTCAAAAGTTTCTTTCGGTTTTGCAGCTGGTGGAAGTGAATTTAATGGAGAAAATAATAAATTACCATTTGGCGGGGGTTCTGGTGCACGGAGTTACAATCAATCCAATTGCTTTTTTGGTAATACAGCCTAATGGTGTAAAGCTAATGCCAATAAATCATAATTCATCATTAGATAAATTATTAGATTATATACCAGATTTAATTGAAAAAACAAATAACATGATGAATAATCATTTAAAAAACAAAAAGGAAGAAACTCAAAAAATCTTAAAACAAATGCAAAGACAAAATGAAGAAACAGTTAAAAGTGGTAAAAATAATAAAGAAGAAATTAAAGATAAAATTGAAAAAGAAGTAAAAAAAATAAATAAAAAAGATAAGCCTAAAGAAATAATAGAACCAGATGATGAAACTTATGAATATGAATATGATGAAACATTGGAAGATGAGTAGCATATAGTCAACTTGTATTAGTTGGCTTTTTATCTTATTTATGATATAATTTCTTCAAATATAATTTAAGGAGGAATTATTATGTTAGAAAATGTTGAAGTATTATTTCATAGTAGTATAAGAATAAATAAAGGAGAAATAATATATATTGACCCATATAAAATAGAAAAAAATTATAATGATGCAGATATAATATTTATTACACATGATCATTTTGACCATTATTCAGAAGAAGATATTAATAAAGTAAAAAAAGAAAGTACAATAATAGTTGTTACAAAAGATTTAGTAGAAAAGTCATTAAATTTAAGCTTTGATAGAAATTCAATAATAGATATTGAACCAAATGAATTTAATGAAATTGGAAAAATTAAATTTCAAACTATTGCTTCATATAATACAAATAAAAATTTTCATCCAAAAACAAATGGATGGGTTGGTTATATTATTGAATTAGATGGAGTTAAATATTATATAGCAGGTGATACAGATATTACTGAAGAAAATAAACAAGTTAAATGCGATGTGGCACTTGTACCAGTTGGTGGAACATATACAATGACATATAACGAAGCTGCAGAATTAATAAATATAATTAAACCTAAAATAGCGGTTCCAATACATTATGGTAGTGTGGCAGGAGAAAAAGAAGATGGGCAAAGATTTGTTGAATTAATTGATTCAGATATTCAAGGAAAAGTATTAATGAAATAAGGAGTTTAATAAAAATAGGTAACTTTTATGAATATTATAAAAAAGATGTTTAATAATCAAATAATAGATAGTATTAGCAAAGACCATATTAATGAATCATCTGCTGAATGTTCATATTATGTTTTATTATCATTTATACCATTTTTAATTTTATTATTGACATTAGTTCAATATACAAATATTAAACCACAACAACTATTTGAAACAATTTCAAATGTAATACCTGAAAATATGAATGATATGGTACTTGAAATTATTAGAGAAGTATATTCTAAATCTATAGGAACAATTTCTATTTCTTTAATTTTCATACTATTTTCTGCCGATAGAGCCGTTTTTGCTTTATCTAAAGAACTTCATTTTATATATAAATTTGATGATGTAAAAAACAAATCTTTAATATATTTAAAAGTAATATCAATATTGCAAACAATATTATTTATAATATTAATTACTCTAGGATTAGGTATAATGGTATTTGGAAAACCAATTATTGCCACAATAAAAGATAATGCTAACATTTTACAAGATTATACAATATTTTCAGAAATTATAACCACAATAGTACTTTTATTAGTTATATTTTTAATTATATCTTTAATGTATCAATTTATTGCAAGAAAAAAAATGAAATTTAAGGAACAAATAAAAGGCGCAGTATTTGCCTCTATAGCTATTAATATAGTTTCATTTATATTTTCTAAATATTTAGAAATATTTAGAGGATTTTCAACTACTTATGGAAGCTTAACAACTTTGATGCTTGTTATGATGTGGACATATAGTTGTTTTTATATGATATTTATAGGTGCAGAAATAAATAAATTCTATTTTTTAAACAGTTTGACTACGAATACATTGTTTAAGGTATAAAATTTGACAAAAGTATAGAATAAAATAAAGACTAAAAGGTAAATGATTTTATATGAATTTAGGTCTTGAATCTGAAAAAGTTGAATTAAAAAAGTTCTTAAAATATTTTTTATATTTAGTATTGTCAAGTTTAAGCAGTTATGATATATTACAGTTATAGTTCATTATACAAAGTATTATACTT
>CAZBMU010000038.1:0-12497 GCA_964493175.1 uncultured Clostridium sp. | reverse complement strand
TTATCGAATGTTACAGAAGCAACAGCTTTCATTCTGTTCTCTGAATTAACTTTTCTTAAACGTACATCTGTTATTTGCATTGTAAGTGCACCTACCCTTCCAGTTTTTTATTTTTGTACATACACGTTTATTCTTATGTACAATTATAATATTCTTCATAAAAAATGTTTTTCCTTCTTTTTTTTACAAATTTTAAAATTTTATTTTTTAACACTTTAAATATTTTAACATATATTAGATATAAACTATTGAAAATTTAGCAAAAACATTATATAATAATTCTGTTATAAAGAGGAGAGATTTTTAAGATGCCAAATATTGAAAATATAAAAAAATTTAAAAATGTACATATGATTGGAATTGGCGGAGTTAGTATGAGTGGTATTGCTGCTATTTTACAAAATTTCGGTTTTAATGTAACTGGTTCTGATATGAACTATTCTGATTCCATAAAAAGCTTACAAGAAAAAGGAATTCAAATTGTTATAGGTCATGATTTAAATTTAATTTCTACAGCTGATGTTGTAGTTTATTCTGCTGCAATTAAACAAGATGACCCTGAAATTATAGAAGCAAAAAGATTAAATATCCAAACAATTGAAAGAGCAGATTTTTTAGGTGAACTTACTAGATGTTTTCAGGATACAATTTGTATATCTGGAACACATGGAAAAACTACAACAACTTCTATGATTTCACTTTGTTTTATAGAAGGTATGAAAGATCCTAGTATTCAGGTAGGTGCTTTTTTAAAACAAATAAATGGAAATTATAAAGTTGGAAATAGTGAACATTTTATTATAGAAGCTTGTGAATATGTTGAAAGCTTTTTGAAATTTAACCCAAAAGCTGAGGTAATTTTAAATATTGATAATGATCATTTAGATTATTTTAAAACTTTTGAAAATATAAAAAATTCTTTTATTAAATATACAAAATTATTACCTGATGATGGATTACTAGTAATAAATGCTGATGACTCAAATTGTTTAGATTTGCCAAAATACACTAATTGTAAAACAATTACTTATGGAATTAATAATAATGAAGCAAATTTTACAGCTAAAAATATTATTTTTAATAATGATGGTTTTGCAAAATTTGATTTGTATTATAATTCTAAAATATTAGATACCATTCAATTATCTGTTCCAGGTACACACAATGTTTTAAATGCATTAGCTTGTATTTCCTTGTGTAATGAATATGGTATTTCAATTAAGGATATTAAAAATGCTTTATTTAAATTTACAGGTGCTCATAGAAGATTTGAATTTAAAGGTAAAATTGATAATAAGGCTAGTGTTTATGATGATTATGGTCATCATCCAACTGAAATTAAAGCTACTGCTAGTTCTTTAAAGAATAAAAAATTTAATGAATCTTGGGTTATTTTTCAACCTCATACATATAGTAGAACTAAAAATTTATTAGATGATTTTGCAAATGCTTTAAGTGTTTTTGATAATATTATAGTTTTAGATATTTACGCTGCAAGAGAAACAAATATTTATAATATTAGTTCTGAAGATTTAGCTAATAAAATAATTTCTTTAGGAAAAAATGCTAAATATATTAAAGATTTTAATGATTGTGTTTCTTATGTAAAAGAAAATATAAATGAAAATGATATTGTTATAACTTTAGGTGCCGGTACTGTAACTGAAATAGGCCCAATGCTTATAAAGTAGTTTTTATACACATATACATCTATTATTTTAATACACGTATATGTGTATCTTTTATTTCTTTTCTAATTTCTTCATGTTCTTTGTTTTCTTTTATACTTATTAATTTCGCTAACTCACTAATTTCTTTTCCTATTTCTCTAGTATTCTTTTCAAATAACTCATTCATTTTTCTTTCATTTTTTTCAAACAAATCATACATTTCAGTTCTTAATCCAACAATATCTTTGCTATTTTTATCTACTTTTTGAGTTAAACTATTAATATATTTGCTATTTTTATCTACTTTTTGAGTTAAACTATTAATATCTTCGCTATTTTTATCTACCTTTTGTGTTAAATTTTGTATATCTTCACTATTTTTATTTACCTTTTGAGTTAAACTATTAATATCTTCACTATTTTTATCTACCTTTTGTGTTAAGTTTTGTATATCTTCTCCATTTTTATTTACCTTATTTAGTATTTTTAAAAGTATCTCTTTTTCCATTTTTTCACCTCCTTTGTATTTTTTCTAGCCTTTTTTTGTCACTGTAAATTTAAATAAAGTGTAAGCAAATTATACTATCAAACAAAAAAATATGCAATACTTTTTTTGCATATTTTTGTAATTTTTTGTAATTTTAATAATTCATGATTTCAAATTTACTTATTGGTTGCGTTTTTTGATTGTTTTAACATTATGTCACCAAAAACAGCATATCCTTCTTGCGGATTATTTACTAGTACATGAGTTACAGCTCCAATAAATTTTCCATTTTGAATTATTGGGGAACCTGACATTCCTTGTATAATTCCTCCTGTTTTTTCTAATAATTTTTCATCTGTTACTTTTATTTGCATACTTTTATTATCATGATTATTATCTTTAAATATCCTTTGTATTTCAATTTCAAATTCTTGTGGTTTATTTTTATCTAAGCTACAAAGTATTTTTGCTTTTCCTAATTTTATTTCATCTCTTAGTGCTACTTCCATTTCTTTTGAAAAATTTATATTTAAACTTGACATATTATTTACTTTTCCATATATTCCAAATTTACTATTTTTGTTTATTGTTCCAATATTTTTACTATCTTCTATTGTTCCTTGAATTTTACCTGGCTCTCCTTTAGTTCCTTTTGTTATATTTAATACTCTAGTTGTAACAAATTCTCCTGATGCTATATTTATTAAATCATTTGTATCAATATCAGTTATTCCATGCCCTAAAGCTCCAAATGTTTTTGTTGAAGTTTCATAAAACGTAACTGTTCCAACTCCTGCTGCACTATCTCTAACCCATAGTCCTAATTTATATTCATTATTATTAATTTTAACAGGTGTTATACTACATTCTCTAGTATCTTCTCCATGAATATATTTTACCTTAATATCTTTTCCTTTTGATAAATTTACAGTTTGAATTAGTTCATTTGTTGAATTTATATTTCTATCATTTATTTTTATTATTGTATCTCCTTCTTCTATTCCTGTATTTTCATAAGGTTTATGTTTTTGTTTATCTTGTCCTTCAATTTCTGACATTCCGAACTACTAAAACTCCATTTGTATACAGTTTTACCCCTGCTATACTCCCAATTGGTATTACTTTTGTTTTTGGTAATACACTAACTTCAACATCTTTAATTGGTATATTATTAAATAAATTAACTTCTAATTTTGCTTTTCCAACTTTATTACTTAAACTATTCTCATTTCCAGATGATGTTTCTATTGTTTTTGAATTTTCATTTTTTATATTCAATCCAAATAATGTTTTCATAGAAATACTTTCCCCTTCAAATAAAACTATTTCTTCAGGAATTGTTTCTATTTCTAATGTATAAATATAAAAAATTATTAAAAAAAATACTAATAACAGCATTTTAAAAATTTTTTTCATAAAAATCTCCTCACTTGTTATTAGTATTTACGTTTTTTTATTTGATATTCAATTTTTTTATTTTATGTACCTAATGTATATGGATTAGATGATGTTCCATCTCCTCCTGTTATTTTTAAAGTATCTTTTAATTTAAATACTGGGCGGATACCACGTGTATTTGGAGTAGAATTTACACGTGGTATCAAGCTTCCATCTGAACGTAATTCACATACTCCTGCTCTACTTAAAGTACCATTTGTATCTACTATACGACAACATAAATAACTAGCTGCACTCCATTCTCCTATAGAACGAGAAGCTAACCAATACCAGTCTCCATATGTTGTATTTGTATTTGCATAAGCTTCTATTGCTTGTAATGCTGTTTCATCATCTGTATAATGTGTATCTTGGTCTTTAAATGAACCATCACTAAAATATGTTGATAAATATGAAAATGTTGTACTTGAATAAGGTCCTCCTTCATTATTTGGATATGCTGGATCGCTTCCTACACATCTTGCTTCACCATCTGGTGATAAGCTTGTATTTAAATAGTCTTTTGCTTTATTATTTAATGTTATTATTGCATTATTATATGACCATTTTGCTTTATTTCCAGCTGATTCTCCTGCTAAGGAACTTGGTATTGTTGGATCATTATCTCCTAATGTCACACCAGTTACTGGATTTACAGATACTATTTGAATTCCATAGCTTGAAGAATTTCCATATAAAACTCTACAAGGTATTGTATTTCCGTTAGAATCAGTGTAATTTACATATTTTCCTGCTGTTAGTATACTTACAGGTGTATTTGTATTGTTTTCTTCTTCTGTTTCAGTTCCTCCTCCGTTACCTCCACCTTCATTTGTTTGAGTACCGGCTTCTCCTGAATTACTTTCATCAATAAAACCTTTTCTTAAAAATTCTTGAATTACTTCCAATTTATTAGTAACTCTATATAATCCATATCTCTCTCTACCAAGTGCTGTATAATAAATTTGTGCTATTTTATACTTTTGAGATGTTTGATCATTCTTAGCATCTTTTAAATAATCTTTTATATTCGTTTTGTTAGTGTTTGAATTTGCATCTATAATTGAATTATAACACGCTAAATTTTCTCTAGGATAATAATAAACTGTAGAATTTTTACTCTCCTTTATAGAATTACCAGTCTCATCCTGTATTTCATTATCATCTTCATCAGTTAATATATATTCTGCTTCAGCACTTGAACTTCTTCTTTGAAAATCAGTATTTAGAATTCCAATGGCATTATTAAAATCAAGTTCTGTACTTAAATCTGAATCTGTTACTCTATGATATTTATTATTATTTAATATGTAAATTGAATCTTCGGAAACATAATCTTCATTATTATTATTAGATACTATTGCATGTCCATTATATATTTTACCACCAATATTTAAACCTTGAAGAAATGTTATCATTGAAACATTGCTCATAATTTTTTCCCATTCTTCATCATTTAATTTAGGCATTTGAAAATTCACTTCAGATGTTGATACTTTGTTAAAATTTGCTATAGCTGGTATTAGATTTGATTCTATAGAATTTCTAATAACTTGAAGTCTATGTGTATTAAAATCTGAATTTTCATCTTCAATACTAATATTTTCTGTACCATCTAAACCTTTAAAAATATCATAGTTTCCTTTAATTATCTCATCTGAATAACTATTTCCATTTGAATCAACAGCATCTGAAGATTTTAAATCTAATAATAAATGTAATACATCTTCTCCACTTAAAAACTTTTGTTTAAACCTATAAGCATCTTCATAATATTGTATTCCACATTGGTTTTTATTTACATCAGAAGCATTTTTTTGTTCATATTTTTTTCCATTAATTATTGAAAAAACTTTACCTTCATAATCTTGATAATATTTAACGCCATTTATTTTTTTACAAGGATAATTTACAATACTTCCTGCTAAATGTGGCTTACCATCACTACCTGTAAATTGTATTTTTTTATTGTTTTCCCCTGAATTATCACCTTCAACATAAATATTTTGTTTTAACCCTTCTTTGTCATTTTCCTGAATAATTTCAACCCCATTATATGTATATTTATAATTTCCTTCTGTTCCTGTTCTATCAACCCCTGTTAATAGATATCCAGCTTCATTTACTGGATTATTATTTATTTCTCCTTGTATAACTATATAACTATCTAAAGAATATGTTATAGTAACATCTATTCCAGATTTTACGTATCTACAACTATAATATATATATGGTTTAAAACCATATAATGATTCATCATTCTTGTAAGTAGCTTCATCTTCAAAATTATCAGTTAAATCTAATTTATTAGTATAATTAGAATAAATGTAATAGCCGTCATAAAGTGTATAAACTACAGCAGGTACATAATTTTGTAAAACATCTTTACCATATCCAGACATATTAAAATGGCTAGATAATGAATTATAAAAAGTATTAATAGATGCTCTTATATCACGCATTTTTGAATCTGCCATTTCAGAAGTGCTACTATTTGTCATGTTAAGCTGAAATGCTTTTATTGCATCATATGTGGCATTAGTTAATTTTGAATCATATTGAGTTTGTAATTGTAAAGTTTTAATTTGATTTTTAGAATATGCAGTTAATAATATTGTCATTGGCAATATTATGATTATTGCTATGACTGCTAATCCTTGTATTTTCATATATTTGTGCCTTTCTTTCGTTTACATTGACAAATAGCTTGTAATAAAATATATCACAAGCTATCCTCCTTTTATTTTAATTATTTTTTACTGTCCATTTGCTGTTACAACACCTGAATGTTGAGCTGCAATTGTATATGAATCATTTCCTGTTACAGTATAAAAGAAATTTTTTAATTGTTGAGATATTGTTTGATTTGTATTTTTTACACTTACAGATACTATATCTCCTTCTTTACATATATATTGATTACTTGACTTTAAATCTTCTTCTATTTGCGAAGTATAAACAGAATAGTATACATTCTCACCTATTTTGTTTCTTTGAGCTGTTGAAACTTTTTTACCTAAGTTTTCATCTTTAACTTGTACTTCCATTTCTATATCATATGTATTTCCGGTAGAAGTTATTTCCTCTACAAATTCATCATAATTTGCCTGTGTTATTTTTCCTGTTGATCTTATTGTATCAACAAATTCTGTTGTAGCTGATTCTACAGCTAATTGTGCTACATCATCAGTTCTATCAGACATTGTCATTAGTGGAAATACAAACATTAATACTGCAGCTAACCCTATTGCAATTACTGTTATTAAAGTATCACTCATTTTTTCCTCCTTCTTTATATAACTTATAGTATATATAAAATTAATATTATCTACTTTCAAATGTATATGTAATAACTCTTTTTTCTGTTTTGTTTACTTCTTTTACTTCACTTAAACTATAGCTTTTTTCATCTAATTCATATAAACGTGTTCTTGAATTCGTAGTTTCTTTAAGGTCATCAATATAATATGTACCTATATCTTCTTTAATATTATAATCATCTTCATTACTAGTTATATATTGATATAACGATTGACCATCTAAGGTAATGTTAAAGTTTTTTTTATATTCTTCATAACCGTTTTCAAAATCATTATAATTTCTATATAATATTCCATCTAAAAACTGTCTACTTTCCAAATCACTACCAATTGTTTGTTTTTGTAAATCGAATGTACATATTTCCTTTTCTTCCATTAATCCAGTTTGCTTATTTTCAATTTTTTGTTTAAATAAATAATACTCATCATTAGGAAATTTAAAAACAACTTTAAAATTTTCTTTATATGCTCTATATAATGTAGGAATAATTGTTTCTTTTCCTACATATCTATTTGTATTATTTGAATTAGATAGATAATAATATCTACTATTATTATCTATAGAAAAAAATTCTCTATCTTTATAAGATAATAATGTATCCATTGCTTCTCTTGCTTGTGAAAAGGCAAGCATACATATGGAAAGAGCTAATACAAATAATAGTACTGAACCTGCCATTTTTAAAGCATCTGCTAGGTTTTCTTCCATATGTATCGCCTCCTAAATTAAGTTGTAACTTTTGTTATAGTTATGGTATCAACTAATCCATTTACATATGTAATTGCTACAGTATATTTTTCATTTGTCTTTATAGTAGAAGTACTAGCTGTATTTGCTTTTTTAGCTACTGTGACTGCACCTGATAAAGCTATATCATTTTCAACATTATCATCACTATTAATAGCTAATACATCGTTAACTAAAGATTTTACTTGCGCTCCTGTTATTGTGCCTTCATATTTTTGAAATTTCGAATTAAATGTTGCTTTTTGAGCATCATTCATACCACTATCACTAACAACTGATGATGCTTGATTAAAAATCATAATCCCCAATGAAATTAATAATATAGCTAATAATATAGCTCCTGCGATAATTAATGCTTTTGATGCATTCTCCATAATAAATTCCTCCTTTAATTTGCTTTTGTTTATATATTTTTTACTAAATTTCTTTAGTAATTTTAATAACTAATTAATATGTTTTTTGTTCAAATAACATATATTTTACCTTTTTTGTTTTATTATGATATTGAACATCTATACATTTAAATTGTATATCTCCATAATATGTTAAAAACTTGTCCATACCTCTATTATATATTTTTTCAATATTGTATGTTACATCATCATCTGTAAATTTTACATCTATATTTATAGAATTTACTTCATTATCTATATATTTACCTTTATTGTCTTTATTAACTCCATTTTGTAGGTTTGCATCTATTGCTCTATTTATTAACGTTGTTAATTGTGAACCGACTTATTTCTTGGTCTTTATAAATTTCATATTTTGTATTCTCTTTTTGTGCAGTTTTACTCATGCTTATATAATTTAGATAAATATAAGTAATTGTTGATATAATTCCTATTATTATTAATATAAATATTGCAACTTTTTTCATCATAATTCTTTTTTATTATATCATTTTCCTTTTTATTTTTCAAGATTTTTTTATTTTTTTATTTACTAATAAATGTTATTAATTCAATACGTCCATTTGAATGATATGTTATACCGAGTGCATTTAAAATGAGATGTTAATTCTCCATTTGTGTTAACTTTAGTATGCTTATCTATTAGTTCTTGTTTTTTTGATAAAATCTCATTTTGAAAATTCAAATTACTGTAACTATCACCATCATTAAATCTTACAATAATTTTATAAGCATTATCAAAATCAGTATAATCAGAATAATTATCATTATTTTGTTTTGCTAAATTTGCAACAGATATAATATCATAAATTGTTATATCATTTCTACCACTATAAATTGTATATTGCGCATTATATTGAGTTAATTGGTTTAGTTCGATTTGTTTATGTAAAACTCTTGATTTGCTTCCAAAATCTATAAATAAGAAAACTGCTAATGATAAAATTAATATTCCTATTAAAACACCTGCTGCCATTAACAATGCTTTTGATGCATTCTCCATTTATTATCCTCCTATGTTACACCTTTAACAATTTCAAAATTAATTTCGCTAATCCTTCCTTCAGAATTATTATATTTTATTTCTTTACATTTAAAAACAGCATTTTGTTTATGTTCTTCAGGCAACTCTTTAAAAGAACTACTAATGTTAGGGTAAACACTTAAAATATTTGTTTCTATTTTAAATTCGGGATTTTTTTGATTGTTACTAACTATTTTATTATATACACTTTTTAATTCCATTAAAGTTAAATTGTCTTTATTATATGGTTCAAATTGATTGTTAAAATCAGATATTTGTGACGTTTTTCTGGAATCATCATTATTTTTTTGATAAGATGATAGATTATTAAACATTAACAATAATGCACCTAAAATAATTAATGCAATAAGTATTCCTCCAGCCATAACTAATGCCCTTGTTGCATTTTCCATTTATATTCCTCCTTAATTAATTACATAGATGAACTACCAGCTGTCATTGAGCTAAATGAACTTGACATACTTGTTAATCCGATAAATACTAATGGAATAATTAGATATCCAACAAATAAACTTACCATTGGCGCAAAACCTATAACTTTTCCTATCATTCCTTTTCTTTTTATTAGTCTTTCATTTGATTCTTTTCTCTTTTCTTGGTAATAATCTCTTTCAGAATCTAGTTCATCAAACGCATCTGTAATAGGTATTTTTTCTACTGCTGCTTGCAAACTTTCAATAATTCTTATAAGTGGCAAATATGTAACATCATCTTTCATAGCCTCTAATGATTCCCAAGCTCCTGCCTCGTAGTTATTAACACATCGTGTTATTTGTGGTCTAAATATGTTTGAATATCTTTCAAGCCATTCAAGTATTATTTCAACATTTACTCTTTCAATTCTCATTAACATAAGTATAATTGTCTGAAATTGCATTACTTCATCTTCCATTTCAAGTTGTCTCATTTTTACTTGAAAATATAATAATCCAATTGGTGCCATATACCCAAGAATCATAAATACAAATGCTAACAATAACTCAAACCATTGCAAATATTCCGAATTGATAATTTGTAATTTATCAAAAATTCTATCAACTGCAACTGTTATTTCTTCATCCTTTGCATCTTCATAATATTTTAATTTTCTAACTGCTTTTTCAATTTGATCTTTTGTAGTTTTAGTTTTTCCTCTAAATTGATCTAGTATTATGTTGTCCTGTTCTGTTAGTTCCATAGCTTTTTTTTCATCTTTAGCAGACATTCCACCAATAAGATCATAATCAGTTGTTGGTTCTGTATAAATATAATTAATAGCCATTACATGTAATTGAGTAAATATTATAATAGATGCAAAAAAAGTTACAATTGCTATT
The DNA here is from genome assembly GCA_964493175.1 of uncultured Clostridium sp. Lineage (GTDB taxonomy): Bacteria > Bacillota > Clostridia > TANB77 > CAG-508 > CAG-269. The sequence goes on along the minus strand of CAZBMU010000038.1, from coordinate 2,061 downwards.
GCTAATCTATTAATATATAGCCAATGCATTTTTTGTTTTGACGCAGAATCTCTAAGTAACTTTGTTACTTTTCTATGTTCTTTTGTTCCTTCTTTTGGAATAAATAAATCTACTACTTTTTTTATTGGTTTCTTTTTATATAATTTTTCTTGCCATGGGTTTTCTGAACTTGTATCTATTTGCGTTGAACCATTATCTTTTATTTTTCTTACTAAAACATAAGATACAAATGTAATAAGTAATATTAATATTTGTACAATCATACCTGATTTTCCATTATACCAACTAGAAGTAAATGAAAAGTTAGATATAGCCCAGGCTTTTAATGGCTCTAAAAATAAAACTGGTACAATTGATATAACTGACAAACTTTGAAAAACATAATTTAATTTGTCTCTTTTTAATATTTCAAGTTGCATTTCTTGTGTTATATTATTTATATTTTTTAAATATAGTGATGCTCCGTCAACTTTTCTATCTCCAAATTCTTTTGTTAAGTATGATACTCCTGCAAATTCTTTTAAATATGCATTTGGTGCTATATCATAATATTTTTCAAGTTCCATTTCAGGATCATCTGATATTAAAATTTCATATATTTTTTCTCCCTGTCTTGATATTTGCTTTTCATCATCTTGAGAAATTTGATAAATTGCTTCCTCAACCATGTTATATTCATGATAAGCATGTCTAATTTCTGAGAAAAAATCTATTTGTTCTTTTAATATTGTATTATCTATTTTATCAACAGAACCATCTATAAATGTGTCTATCATAAATACTTCAAATATTAATAATATAAACATTAATAAATAGTTGTTATGTGTAATTACTATTGTTAAACAAATTAGTGGTACTAATATTGCAAGTGCTCTTGTTAAAATTTTTGCAGTACCATTTCTTGTTTTATATTCATCATCAATTTCTATTATTTCTAATCTTCTTCTAATTTTTAGTGCATATCTTCTAATAAATGGTATTTTTATATATGTTACATATAATTTTTGAAATAATATTTCACTTGAAAACTTTTTCTCTCTTGTTCCTTCTTGTAGCTTTTTTATTTGTCTATATTCAGAACCTTGCATTTTTTTTGTTAATATATAATATATTATTCCTATAACAACAAATGCACCTGCTGATCCACCCATTATGTAAAATATCATTTGGTTACTCACTTGCCCTTAGCACCTCCTTACTCCAAATTTATACTTCTTTTGGACGGCGACCTCTTCTTGTAATATTTTCTCCAACTGTTGCAGATACAGGAATTTGTTTACTCCAATGTCTTTGAATAAATTTGTCAAATTCTTCTTTATCTGTATCATCCATATTTAATCTCATTTCACTAATATTTGTTTCTGTAATTGGATTTGTTATTACATATTCTCCATCAACATATTCTAGTATATTTCTATGTATATATAATTTTCTGTCTGTTATATTTTCAAAATAATGTGTTGCATTATCGAAAAATTTATCAAATTTTCCTTCTAATGTCTTTTCTTTTCTATGGTCATATGTATATTCATTTTTTTCTTCTACTGGTATACATTCTGTTATTCTCTCAACATATCTTTTTCCTCTAAAGTCTTTTGTTAAGTGAATATCAAAGTTTAGTACTTGAACAACTTGCTCTTCAGCTGTTTTTTCATTATTAAACTGTCCAATTCTAAGCATTGAGTTTCTTAATGCAGTTACTAAGTTTGGAAATGTTTTAGCGTGGTGAGTAAATAATGTAAATTTAGATGCTACCTGTGCAGCTTGTATCATCCATGCAGCAACAGGGTCTGTAGCAACCTCACCGGATTATATTTACAGAACCATCTGTTTTCTTTTGAACATCTAGTCCTTCTTGTCCAGATATTGTTTCTGTTTCTCTTAAAGATAAAATATTTCTTGTTGGATATATTTTTCTTAAGTGAAGCTCGAATGCTGTTTCTTGAACACGGATATTCATTGTTTCATATATATTTTCTATCATTCCCATAAGCATTGTTGTTTTACCACAACCTTGCTCACCAGTAATTGATATAATTCTTGCTCCTTTTACTAAGAATT
>CAZBMU010000037.1:0-12764 GCA_964493175.1 uncultured Clostridium sp. | reverse complement strand
TGGTGCCAACAGGCAGAATCGAACTGCCGACCTACGGGTTACGAATCCGTTGCTCTACCAACTGAGCTATATTGGCATATAAAATAGAAGCATTAAATCTTCTATCTTTTATTTTAAATTTTTTAAAAAATCAACAAATTCTTTTATATTTTGTAGTTTAAATTCATTTTGTGATTCAAACCAATCTGGCTTTTGAAAGCTTATATCATTAAATTTTTCTATCCATTTATCTGAAATTCCTAAAGCAAATGCATAAGGTAAAATGTCATAAAAACAATTTGGATTTTCTACTAATAAATTATCTAATTGTTCCTTTTCTGCTTTTTCTATGAATTTTTTAAAGCATTCAATTTCTTCTAATATTTTATTTCCATATCCAGTTCTTTCTTTTATATCTTTTCCAAAATACGCAATAGCTCCTATACTAGCAATTCCAATAATCCCTGAGATTATATTCATTATTTTAAAAGGTATTATTAATGGTATTACAAATATTAATAATACAATTATAGAAATCATTATAACTATAAATTTAAAAATACTAGACATTAATGGTTCAAATATTTTATCTTTATATTCATTTGATATATTTTTCTTAATTTCACTTGTTGTTGTTCCTAAATTTCCATATAAATCAGAACTAGAAACTGAAACTTTATTAAATCCATATTGTATTAATTCTTTTAAGTATAACTCTTCATTTTTATCTCCATCATTATATTCTTTTAGTTTTGTTATTCTATAGTTTTTTGAATTTGTTTGTGAATCTCTTAAGCTTGTTTCTTCTATTTTTAAATATCCTTTTTTTACTAAATTTAACATTATTGAATTCATATATTCATTTTTCACTCTATCCATATATAAGTATGTTAATACTTGTGGATTTAATCCCTCTGGTGGGTCAGCTTTAACATCGCTTACAGGCATTTTTCTTTCTGAACTTTTTCTTTTTAAAATAAGAACTATAAATACAAAAATTAAAGATATAAGTATTACAAATATTGAATATATTAATTTAAACATAATGTACACCTCCTTAATAGTATACCTTAAAATAACAAAAATGTAAATAAAAAAAAGATGAATTTGCATTCCTTTTGCTAATTCATCTTTTTAATTAATTAATACATTCCATCCATTCCTGCTGGCATACCTTCTGCTCCGTGTCCACCACAATTACATCCTTTTGGCTCTGGTGCGTCTGTTACTAAGCTTTCTGTTGTAAGTACCATAGATGCAATAGATGCTGCATTTTGAAGCGCACTTCTTGTTACTTTAGTTGGATCTACAATTCCTGCTTTTTTCATATCTACATATTTTTCAGCTCTTGCATCAAATCCAACACCAACTTCTGAAGCTTTTACTTTATCTACTATAACAGCTGGCTCTAATCCTGCATTTATAGCAATTTGTCTTACCGGCTCTTCTAAAGCTGTTAAAACAATTTTAGCTCCAATTTGTTCACCACCTTCTAGTTTATCTACAAGTTTTGTTACTTTTGGAATTACATTTATTAAAGCTGTTCCTCCACCTGCAACTACACCTTCTTCAACTGCTGCTTTTGTTGCAGATAAAGCATCTTCTATTCTTAATTTTTTTTCTTTCATTTCAACTTCTGTAGCCGCTCCAACTTCTATAACTGCAACTCCTCCAGCTATTTTTGCTAATCTTTCTTGTAAATTTTCTTTATCATATTCACTTAAAGTTTCTTTTATTTGTGCTTTAAGTTGAGTAACTCTTTCTTGAATTTTAGTTTTTTCTCCATTTCCATCAACAATAATTGTGTTTTCTTTTTGGACCTTAACTTGTTTTGCCTTTCCTAATTGTTTTATAGTAGTATCTTTTAATTCAAGTCCTAAATCTGATGTAATAACTTCTCCACCTGTTAAAATTGCTATATCTTCTAGCATTGCTTTTCTCTTATCTCCAAAACCAGGAGCTTTTACAGCAACAACATTTAAAACTCCTCTTAATTTGTTTAAAATTAATGTTGATAAAGCTTCTCCTTCCATATCATCGCATATTATAAGTAGTTTACCACTCTCTTGCATTAAAGATTCTAATAATGGTAATATTTCTTGAATATTACTAATTTTTTTATCTGTAATTAATACATATGGATTATCTAAAACAGCTTCCATTTTTTCTGTGTCTGTTACCATATATGGTGATAAATACCCTTTATCAAACTGCATGCCTTCAACAACTTTTAATCCTGTATTTGATGTTTTTGATTCTTCAATTGTAATAACACCATCTTTTGAAACTTTTTCCATGCTATCAGCAATTAAATTTCCAATTTCTTCATTATTGGCTGAAATACTTGCAACTCTTGCAATATCTTCTTTTCCATTTATACTTGAACTAATATCTTTCAAACCTTCTACTGCAGTTTCAACTGCATTATCTATACCTCTTTTTATAGCCATTGGGTCACTACCAGCTGCAACATTTCTAACTCCTTCTTTTATCATACTTTGTGCTAAAACTGTTGCTGTTGTTGTACCATCTCCTGCCACATCATTTGTTTTCGTTGAAACTTCTTTAACCAAACGAGCTCCCATATTTTCAAACTTATCTTCAAGTTCAATTTCTTTTGCAATTGTAACACCATCATTTGTAATTAATGGTGAACCAAAACTTTTATCTAAAACTACATTCCTACCTTTTGGTCCTAATGTAACTTTTACAGTATCTGCTAATTTATTAACACCTTCTAATAAAGACCTTCTTGCGTCTTCTCCAAATTTAATAACTTTTGCCATTTTAAAAACTCCTTTCTAATCAACTATTGCTAAAATATCATCTTCTTTTACAATTATGTATTCATCATTATTGTATTTAACTTTTGTTCCAGCATAGTCACTAATAAATACGTTATCTCCTTTTTTTACTTCTGTTTTTTCTAATTTTCCATCCACTATTTTTCCAGGTCCTACTTCTATTACTTCTGCTATTTGTGGTTTTTCTTGTGATGCTCCTGTAAGTATAATACCACTTTTAGTTGTTTCCTCGCCTTCTTTCATTTTTAATAATACTCTGTTTCCTAATGGTTTTATCATTTTTATTACCTCCTTTTTAGCACTCTTTCTGTTTGACTGCTAATAATTTATACCCATTTTTTAAAAATGTCAATAGTATTTTTGTATTTTTCACACAAAGTTCACATTTTTCTTCAAGTTCATTGTTCAACCTTTATATTTTATGTTTAATTATTATAAAAAATTTCTTGATTTTTATATTTTATGCAAGTATAATTATATTATGAAAAAATTAATTGTTAATAATAAATATAATGGAAAGAAATTAAATAAATTTTTGGCTAATAATATACCTTATCTGTCTTCTAACTTATTTTATAAAACTCTAAGAAAAAAAGATATAAAAATTAATGGTAAAAGGGTAAATGAAAATGTTACTTTATCAGAAAATGATGAGGTTATTATTTATATTTCTGATGATTTACTACATCCTAAATTTAATTTAGAAATATTTTTTGAAGATGAAAATATTTTAATTATAAATAAGCCTGCCAATATTGAAGTTACAGGAAAAAATAGTTTAACTTCATTTATTCAACAAAAATATACTAAATCCTTATTTAAACCTATGCCATGTCATAGATTAGATAGAAATACAACAGGTTTAATTTTATTTGCAAAAAATGAACAGGCTTTAAATATTCTTTTAGAAAAATTTAAAAATGGAGAAATAGAAAAACATTATTTAGCTCTTGTTTATGGAATTCCTTCTCCTAAAAATCAACGTTGTGAAGCTTATTTATTTAAAGACAAAAAAAAATCTCAAGTATACATAAGTGATACATTTAAAAAAGGATATCAGAAAATAATAACTACTTATTCAATAATTAAAATATATAATGATAATTCTTGCTTATTAGATGTTGAAATTGAAACAGGTAAAACACACCAAATACGTGCACATCTCTCTTATCTCGGATACCCAATTATTGGTGATCGGTAAATATGGAAAAAATGAGATAAATAAAAAATTTGGTAAGAAATATCAGATGCTTAAAAGTTATATTTTAAAATTTAATTTTAAAACAGATAGTGATATTTTAAATTATTTAAATAATAAAGAATTTAAAATAGGTTTTTAGATAATTTCTAAAAACCTATTTCTTATATATCTTGAATATAATTCAACTTAAAATTAAAATTCATTTTCTCATCTATAATAATATTATTGTCTCTATCCCATTCTACTGTAAATTTAATATTACATTTTTCTCCTGGTTTTAATGTTTTATTGTTTTTTCCTATTTCATCTAATCCTATTACTTTAATTGCACTTTCTTTTTTTAATCCCTTAGATTCTATTGATTTAATTTTAGAAGGTACTAATCCTATATTTTCTACATCTACTGAAAAATCAACTTTAGCACCTGGATATAATAAATCTGAAACATTAAATTGTAATGATTTTCTATCTGATGATAATGTAATATTAGTCTTTTCTTTATTAGCACCCTCAACATTCACTACAATTGGGTTTAAAAATTGCATTTCTAATTCTTTACCTGTATTTACAGCTTCTAAATTTGAATTTGCATTAGACAATTTTGCATAACCCACATTAAATAATAATATTCCTGCTAATAATATTAAAATTACAATCATTTTATTATATTTAACAGACATTGTTTCCCTCCTACTACATATTTTTAACTTTTTTTGATTTTATATACAACGTCTGTTTAATAGTATATCATATTATGTTAACTTTTGTCAAATTTTAACACTATTATTTATTATTTAGTTCTTTAAATTCAATATTTTTAATTTCTATTAGTTCATTATCTTCATTTAAAGTTAGTTTAAATACCTCTGGTGCATCAACTACTTTATCTATTAGTATATTATCTTTATATGCTAGTTTTATTCTTTTATCTACATTTACATCTAGAAGCTCACACCATTTTAATAAGAAAAAGGTTATTGCTAAACCATGTGAGAAAATTGCTATTCGTTTACCCTTATGTTTTTCAATTACTTCATTAAATGCTTTATTAAATCTTTTTCTTACATCTAATTGACTTTCTCCTCCAACTGTTTTGTAATTTTTATCTTTATATTGAACCTCAAACCAATTAGGTACCTCATCTTCGTTTATTTTTCCTGTTCTTCTTTCATCAAATCTCTGATCTATATGTACTTTAAGATTTTGTTTTTCTAAAATATATTTTGCTGTTTGTAATGTTCTTACACAATTACTTGTATAAACAACATCAAGGTTCTCTAATTCCTTTTGGTTACTTAAAATTTCAGCTCTTTTTTCTCCTTCAACACTTAATATTATTTTTTCAAATCTTATTTTTTTACTTTGATTTGTTTTATATGTTTTTATTAACTTATTATCAAATCTTGTTGAATGTCTTATAAGATATATTGTTGTTGTTTTCATTTGAATACCTCCTATATATGAGTATATATCATATTTGTAACATAATATCTTATTTTTTGCAAGATATATATTAAATTTTATAATAACAAAGAAATCCACCGGTAAATACCGATGGAAATCTAATGAATGCTAATTGCACCCTTTGTTAAATAATAATTGCTACTGCAATGACTACAACGACAACTGCCAACAAATTGCTAACCAAGGCATTTATACCAATCTGTCTGAAAGTCCGTCTACTTCCATTAAATACACGAGGTATCATTTTGAAAATATTGCGAACAATCCAACCGATGGCCCTAATTATTGTATGACAGATGTAACCGATTGCTCGAAAAATTCCGCCAACAACTGTTGAACCTAAATTGTTAGAGATTCTCATCCCAACAGCTCCGAAAAGCATAACAATTCCTGCCAAGGTTATAACAATTACCATTACTGGTTCAAGAAGAGCTTGAGCGTAAGCTCCAACCTTTCTGAGATGCTATTTTGGCAATAAAAAAATATTATCCAATTTCTTGAATAATATTTGTACCTCTGTTCAAGAGTTCGAAAAGATTCGTCGATGGAGCGGGTAGCGAGAATCGAACTCGCGCTACAAGGTCGGAAGCATTGCATTCTACCACTAAATTATACCCGCATATTCATATTATTTATAAAAAAATAAATTATTTTAATTTTTTGTCAATTTTCGACAAATTATTCATTCTTATTCTGTTATAGTAGTATTTGTTGTGATTTTACAAATACAGAAGAAAAGAGGTGTATACTGTGGACAAAATAGGAACCATCACAGTTTCAGTATTTAAAACAAAAGATAATTCTACAACATTTAAAATAGAAACAGATGATGAAGACATTCTACCTGTATCTTATGTTATTGAAGATACTTTAAAGTATTATTAGGCTAACAATGTTAGTCTTTTTTATTTTTTTGGTGGAGATGATGGGAGTTGAACCCATGTCCATAATACTTTCCATATAGTTTTCTACAAGTTTAGTTTATCTTTTTTATTCATTATATTACTCCGATAAACAGGATTAATTATAATATAGCTTTTTTTATACCCACTATTCCAAAAGCAAAAATAGCTTTGTTTCCCAACTAATTATGACACTTTATTCTAATATGTTGGGACTATTAGGTAAAGTGATGCTGCATCTTAGGCAGCAAATGCTAATTCGTTATTATCAGCGTTTATTTTTAATTTCTCGTTTTTTTAGTGGCCAACGAGAATCCACTACTTGCTTACTATATTTCTAATAATATGTCGAAACCATTACATCCCCATATTACTTTTTTATTATACTATATTTTTACCTTTTTATCAAGAGGATTTATTTATATATTAATAAAATTAACCCCCTAAAAACAATATGTTCTCGGGGGGTTTATTATTTTATAACTTGTTTTAAATATAAATCATATAAAATTAGTATTCATTATTTATTGTTCTAATTTAACAACTATATCAGATAATATTCCTATAAATGGTCTAAATATATTACCACTTGAATCAATAGCAGACCCTATAGTAAGTTTTGTACTAAAGAAATCTTTAAACCCACTAAAATCATAAACCTGTTGTTCAGTTCCATCATTAATTTGAATATATAATTTCATATCTCTTCTAGATATTTTAACAGAATTTACACTTGAAAAACTACATCTATATGGTGAACCACTTGTAGCTTTAGCTGCTGTTAATTCAAGATTCGCTAAAGTAGTATCAAATCTATAAACAAATCCTGGATATCCTGCATCCTTATTTTCATATTTTGAATTTACCAAAGTTGCCTGACTAGCTGTACTACTATCTTTAGACACTATATTAAATGATATTTCAAAATCTTTATCATAAGTATCATAATCAAATAATCTTATGTTTGTATCAATATTGTTCGTTCCATCGAATACGAAATTTCCACTATGACTATATACAGTTGCTAATTCTCCTTGAGGAGATTCATAATCTGCAAGAGTTGCACTATCACTAATAAATTTTACACTCATATTAGAAAGTACTCCATCAAAGCTTCTATATATTGTTCCATCTGTATTAAAATCTGCTCCAAAAATTACTGGATTATTAGAATAATCTGTGTAACCTGTATAATCATTTATTAATAAAAATGTTTGTCCATTTAAACTATAGTAAAGTTTATCATTTATCCTAATAATTCTAACATTTGTTATAGTATTTGGAATATTTTTAATTGTTCCACCTGATGTATTTCCTACTGTATCTAATGTTAAAAGTTGATTTGCTGCATTATTAATTCTTAATATGTTTTTAGTAGCACTCATTAATGTATCATTGTTTATACTTGATCCTAAACCTACTATATTAAATGACATTTCAAAATTTCTATGAATATTTTCTTGCGTATATAAATATACAGATGTATTAATATAACCATTTTGTGCAAAATTATATTGTCCGTTAAAATTATATTCTTCTTCCTGTTCTATTACATCTTGAGTTACCCATTTTGCATATAAAATATTATTCTCTGCAGATGGTGTATATGCTTCTCCTCCTCTTCCAACTCTTCTTGTAAACTCTGAGTCTGAATACCAGCCTTTAAAAGTGTATCCTGTTCTTTTTGCTAGAGGCAAAGTTACAGGTACTTCTTCACCCTCATAATAATTTGTTACTGTTATATTTGATAATTGTCCAACAAAACATCTAAAAGATTGATTTTTATCATTTAAATCTGATCCAATAAGCAAATTATAATCTATTCTCTGGTTTAAATTTGAATAATCTCCTATTTGCTGTACGCTTGAACCGTTACTAAAGCTCCCATATAAAACTTTATTTGTTCTTGATAAACGTACATTTTGTATTTCATCTGGATTATATTGTATTTCTGTAACAGAATTTTGAGCAACAGTACGTTTAAAGAAGTATTTACTAGCATTTCTTCTTAATGTAAATCCATGATATGGAGTATTGTCATGATCTACACAGTTAACTACTGTATTATATGTTTGGTTATTGTTATTAACATATGTACTATTATCTATATCTACTGTAAGATCAAAATCCCTATCAAAGTTTTCTGCTGAAAACAAAGCTATTCCCGTATCTAACATTGTATTACCGTCAAATTGAATGTTATCTCCGTATACATATTTAATATTAAAATTTTGAAGTTCTATTTGTTCTCCATCTATTACCAATGTTCCTGTTACATCAGGAATTGTTAGAGTTCCATTTGTATATGTATAATCTGTATTTAATGTTAAATTAATTCCACCCATACTAATGTTTCCTATTACTGGTGGATCTTCAAAAGTATACGAATATGTGTCCATATATGCAATAGTTGAAGGATATGAAGATGAATTATTAATATGAAGATATATAACGTCTAATTGCTGTCTTTCTCCTGTTGCTGTTCCATTAATTCTTAAAGTAGTAGAAATACTTGCATAAGAAATTGAAAGAAACAATAACGCAATTACAAAAATTATAAGAATTTGCCATGTCTTCATTGTTTTATGTTTTCTTTTTATTTTGTACTTCATCTTATCCCTCCTTTTCTATAATTATTTACCCCACTGGGTTCTAAACCTGTGGGGTAATCTAATTTATTTTTTTAAAATATATCTATAACTTGTTTTTCCACTCATTACAGAGAACCATGCTTCTTTATCATCTTTTTCACTATAATATAAAATTGGTTTAAATAATTCTTCAGAAATTTTGACAATCTCACCAAAATCTTTTACAAAAACAACTTCTATTTCTTCATCATTTGGTTTAGTATTTACTTCAACAATTTTGTCATTACATATTCTTAATATTTTATTCAATTCATATTTATATGGATTTTTTATTTTATTAACTGTTTTAGACTTTAATGCATTTATTAATAAAGCAATTGCAATTACTATAATTATTGCATCTATTGTAATTATTATAATATTTTGTTCTTCACTTATTTTATACTCTTTAGAAATATAATCTGTCTTTTCAATGTTATTTTCTCCAGATATTTTTGTTGTTTTTTCTGCTAAATCTATTCTAATAACTGGTATAAATTCGTCTTTAACTTCTTTTCCTTCTATACTTGTTAAAACTTTTACTTTTAAAGATACAGTATATTTCGCATTAATAGTCATTCCAAGTTGTTGTTTAAAATCATTTAACAATTTATTTTTTTCTTTTAAATCTAAAACTATTTTTTCATTTATTTTTAGATTTTCATGAGATATATCCGAACTTTTTGTTTCTAATATTGTCTCATCTTTTTCCCAAATTTTTTGTTCTTCTCCATCTTTTGAATAAACAACTTGCATCTTACCTTCTACTGAATAAGAATATTTTAAATTAGATTGTCTATTTGCTATATATTCATAATTTAAATCTAAGTTTATATTATCTATTAAATCTGTAACATATGCTAAACTTTTGTCTTCTACTTCGTCACTTTTCATATATTTGTTATCTATTAAATTTATCTTATAATCATAATTAAATTTATCTGTATATCTATATATTTCTCTTGTTTCTGTATTATTTCCGCCTTTAAAAGTATTTAATAAACTATTAAAAGAGATTATTAATAGAACTATTGATATTATAACAATTGTATATTTTGTTGATTTTCGCATTCTTTTTTTGAATCTAGCTCTCATTACTATCTCCTTTCTTTAGTTTGATATTTTTTATTTTCCTGTTTCAACTTCAATCATTTGCTCTTCAGTTTGCAATATATGAAGCCAAATTGCTGGATAACCAATATATCTTATTTTAAAAATTGATTTACCAATTAATTGCTCTTCCCTTACTTCTTCATTATCAGGTGCACCATTATTATCACCTTTTGTTATAAAATAATACTCTCCTTTTTTTTGCTTTTTTTCTATAATTCTATGTATTACAGTATAACCTTCCATTTGATATTCTATTATATCACCAACATTTACATCATTAGCATTACATTTTTTTATAATTGCTACATCTCCCACATGAAATTCCTTTTCCATACTTCCAGTTGCAATTGCCACAGGTTTAATTGGAAATATTCCTATTGCAAACCATATTGCTAGAACTATCATTATAATTAAAGGAATAATATTTTTAGGATCTGAATTATCAATATTTTCCTTAGATCTAAGATGGTTTAACTTATTCTTAGTATATCTTATATACAAAAATAAGATTAGTGGTATTGTTGAGTCAATTATTGTTGTCATAATCCATGGTGAATTTGGTATGATTGGTGATATCCAAAAATACATTTTTGTTGTTATTTGATATATAATTGCTGGTATACAATTACTATATAATGCAATATATGAAAATACAAGATTTTTTACAATATTAGGTATAGTATCTTGTAGTATATATTTTATAAATGTGTATATTGGGACTTCTCTTCCAATAAATCTTGTAAATTCAAAATCAATTAAAACATAAACTATAGAAATTAATATTGCAACTTTTGGCTTATCTTTTTCATATACATTATTAATCAACTTATATCTTATATATTCTTTAGCAATTATTACTGTTCCGAACATCCAAAAATTATGTATAAATCCTATTAATGTTGTACTATACGGATTATTTCCAAATGTAACAACTAGTCCAGAAAGCATATAGATTATTATGAATGATAATGAAGCTATAACTACATATTGAATAATTGGCTTTCTTATCTTTTTATTTTCTATTTTTTTTCCAAGAAAAAAATATAGAACTATAGATATTATTATCCATACAAATGGATTAATTATATATAAGTATATAATATTTATATCTTTTATTAATTTTAGGCTACCTAAAAGCCCATATAGAAGTATTACGATAATTGTAATATTTGTTGCGGTTTTTGATTTTTGCATAAACTTACCTCTTTATGCATCAGTATGTGTTGGTGTTCCAGTAAATTCTGTTGTGTCTTGTGTATAATTATATGTAATTGTGAATGATTTTGAACTTAAACTTGATGCAGTAGAATCAGCTTTCCATTTAACAAGAAATTTTGCTGTACAAGTTCCACCATTTGCAGCTAATGTTTCATTTACAGTTGGTCCGCCAGCTGCTTGTGTAACCTCAAAGTCAGTATCTGTTCCTGTTACTGTGAATCCTGTTAATTTTGCTGGAATAGTTCCACTATTTTCAACAACAACCTCTAATAATACCCCATCTCCAGGATATCCTAATTGAATTCCACTTACTGTCATAGTATCATTTGTAGTAGTTGTTGTTCCTAATTCTATCGTTCCACCATGTGCTGTATCTACAGTAGTACCATCAGCTTGCAAAAATCTACCTGTTTTAAAATGAACATTCCAAGTTTCTGTTCCTGTCGCAGTACCATTAATAGTTAATGTTGCAGAAAATGCTGCATATCCTATAGCCAAAGCTAATAATAACACAATTAAAGCAATAATAAGACGATTTTTCTTTTTAGTTTTTTTCATTTTATTTCCTCCTAATTTTATTCATTATTAATTTTACAACATTCTATAAACTTATTCAATTACAGTTTGATTTAATTTATATTACATTCGTGTTACATTTTGTTTTTTTTTGTAATATTATTTTAACACGTTTGTAATTGTGTTTATTTTTTTTTATGTTATACTTATTATAGGAAAAATATAAATTCCTAAAGATAAAGAAGGGTTGATATACAAATGCTAACAAAAAATAATAATTTTTTAAATAATTACTTTACAAGTAATGAATTTAATTTTATTGAAAATATGGATTCAAATTTTATATTTTTGTCTCAAGCGTTAAAAAATGAGATAAATAATAGAGATTTGGTAGTAAAACTAATTAATGGATTAAATGATTCCATCTATTTTAGTGGAATAAATAACAAATCTGATGAAAACGAACAAAAAGCTCTTACATCTGCAAAAAATATTTTTGAGTTAATTAATAATAATATTGATTTAATTCAATCTAATATTGATCTTTCAAACTCTATTAATAATGGTATTGTTGATTTATTAATAAAAATAGATGCAGATGAAAAAGATATTTCTCCAGATAAATATTCTGAAGAAATAAATAATTTAAAAAATAAAATAAATGATATTAGTAGTAATTTCGAAGATTTAAAATTAAAAATAGATACTAATAATAATCAAATATCAGAATTCTTTAATACGGATTCTATTAAAACATATATTAAAGATTTTTCAATAGAATTAAATACTGAACCTGACAATAACACAACAGACAATAATGATGAAAATTCTGATATTGTTTCTAAAACTGATACTGTTTCTGAAGATGAAGATAATAATGTACTATTAGTTTCTGAAAAAGACAAAAGAGTATATCTTCCATATTCTAAAGAAGAAG
>CAZBMU010000036.1:0-13415 GCA_964493175.1 uncultured Clostridium sp. | reverse complement strand
CTGTATGATAATCATTATATACCCAACATCTTGGTTGATAGTCTTTATATTTTCTGTATATTCCTGTATCATTTATTTTAGTATTTAAATTTATTGCTCCTGATTCTAGTCCGGCAATTGCTGTTATCATTTTAAATGTAGAACCTGGAGAATACGAATTTTGTACTGCTTTATCTACTAAAGGTTTTGCTTCATCGTTTGTATATCCATTCCATGCACTTTGACTTATTCCTCCAACAAAGTCTGCTGGGTTATAGTCTGGATAACTTGCCATTGCTAGTATTTCTCCACTATTTACATTCATAACAACACATGCTCCACCTTTTGCATTATATGCTTTACCAAATCCTCCACTTGCTATTTTTTGAATATTTGCAGCTAATGCATTCTCTGTAATTTTTTGTAGGTTTGCATCTATCGTAAGTACTACATCTGAACCAGCTATTGCTTCTTCTGAAATGTATTCTGCCGTAGTGGTTCCGCTCAACATCCATATCTATTTGTTTTGTTCCATTTTTCCCTTTAAGGTATTCTTCAAATACATATTCTATACCAGTTTTTCCAATTATATCATTTTGGTTATATGTTTCTTTTCTTTTTTCATATTCTTCTGAACTTATTTGTGAAGCATATCCTAATATATGTGAAGCAAGCGTTCCTGATGTATATTCTCTAATTGGTTTAACTACTATATTCAATCCTGTAAATTTTTCTGAACTTTCACTAAATTCTGCTACAGCCTCTCTTGGTATGTTTTCAGCAATTGTCACTGCTCTAATACTACTATATCCTTTTTGTGCTAATTCATATCTTATAGCTATTATTTTTCTTGCTTCTTCAATATTGTTTCCTTCTATTTTATATTTATCTTTAAATTTATAAAATGCCGCTTCTGCAGTAATATCTTCACTTAAACTATTATTTTTTTTCCATTTTACTAATGTTTCTTCTGAAATTGTATATTCAAATGGATTAATGTTTATTGGAAATGAATCAACATATGAAATTTTATATTTTTCTAAAACATTAATCATATTTATAATATCTTGATTTAGAGTATTATTATCTACTTTGCTTTTATACATTTCAAGAGAAAATTCCATTTTTGTTGTAACAAGTGATGCTCCAGTTTTGTCTAATATTGCTCCTCTACTTGCTTCTAATGTACTTTCTCTTGTAAGTCTTGTATTTGATTGTTCTCTATATTCTGCTCCATGAACAATTTGAAGGTCAAATAGTCTGATTATCATTATAATACTAACAATATATGTAAATACTGTTAAAATATTAAATCTTAATTTAGTATTTGATTTTTTTGCCAAACTTTTTACCTCCCTTCGTTATATGTTCATTGTGTTTTTTAAAAATATCTTGTTAAGACTTTATTTCCCTTATATTCATCTTCTATATAATATCCAAATTTTTGTATTAATGGGTATAGAATTATTGCTAAAATTAGGTTAAAAATAACTTCTATTACTAAAATAATTATAAAATTAATTATTTCAATACTTGTTGATAAGAAAATATAGTTTAATAAATATTTTATTATTTCAAAAAGTATTGTTGAACCTAATACCATAAACATAATTGTAGCTCTACTATCTTTAGAGAAGTTTTTATCAAAAATTGCAGATAAAAAACCTATAAGACCAAATGATATTGCATTTATTCCAATTTTATTTCCAATTAATAAATCTAGTATTATTCCAATTCCTACACCATAAGCTGTTCCCATTATTTGATTAGAAAAAAGCCCTATAAATAAAGCTAGTATAACAAATAAATTTGGCATAACTCCTGATATATTAAACCATGTAAAAAAATTTGATTGTAAGTAATATATAACAAATGTAGTTATTATTAAAACAATATTTATAACTGTTTTTTTCAATTGTTTTTGCCTCCTTTATTTGTTAGTAATTACTAGTACTGTGTCTAATTTATCAAAATTTACAGCTGTTTCAACTAAAGCATATCTGTCTGTCATATTTTGTGTATTTGTTACTTTTTTTACCGTGCCTATATGAATTCCTTTTGGATATATTCCACCAATTCCAGATGTCTCTATACTATCTCCTTGAATAATATTACTCTCTGTAGGTATATACATGGCCTTAAGTGCTGATTTTTCATCTAGTGTTCCTTTACATACTATTGCTTCTTTTGTTGTACTCATAGAACAGCTTACTGAGCTTGCTGTATCTATTATTGTTTGTACTTTAGATGTATTATCATTTACTGATATAATGTGTCCTACTAAACCTTTATCTCCAATTACAGTCATATTTTCTTTAACACCATCTTTTTTCCCAATATTTATAATTATTGTTTTTGAATAATTACTAATATCCTTATTTATAACATAACCTGGAATTGTTTTATATTCTCCATATTTTTCTGTTAAATTTAAATATTCTTTAAATGTTTCATTTTGTGTTTTAATATTTTCTAGCTCTCTTAATGATTGTTCTAACTCACTATTTTTTTGTTTCAATTCTTTATTTTCTTCTTTTAAATTATTTATATCAGTAAAAAATGTATTATTACCACTAATTTTATTTTTTAAATATGTTAATCCATTTTGAATTGGCATAACTAAATTTGAAAATGCATTTTGAAAAAAATTGTTATTACTATCTCCATTTGAAAATATAACAATTAGAATTAATATTAATATAGTTATTATTATTCCTATAATTCCTGTTTTTTTATTTTTATACATTTTTACTCCTTTTGTCCATTTTGGACAAATATATAATTTTTATCTTCTATTTCTTGCATTTACTAAAATATGTTTTAATTTTTCTAAGTCTTCTAATGTTTTTCCTGTTCCTCTAACTACACAATCTAGAGGTTCTTCTGCAACATAAACTGGCATGCCTGTTTCTAAACTTAATAACTTATCTAAATTTTTTATTAATGCTCCTCCACCTGCAAGAACAATTCCTTTTTCCATAATATCTGATGCTAATTCTGGTGGTGTTTTTTCTAATGTTGCTTTTATTACATCCACTATTTTTCCTATTGATTCTTTTATTGCTTCTTCTACTTGATTTGATGTTATTGTTATATTTCTTGGTAACCCATCATTTAAGTCCCTTCCTCTTATTTCCATAGGCATATCTGTCATTAATGGCATTGCACAACCAATTTGTATTTTTATTTGTTCTGCAGTTGTTTCTCCTATTGCTAAATTCATTTCCTTTTTTATATAATTTACTATATCTTCGTCTAATTCATCTCCAGCAATTCTAAGTGAATTACTTACAACTATCCCTCCTAAAGAAATAACTGCAACTTCTGTTGTTCCTCCGCCAATATCAACAATTATATTTCCACTTGGTTCACCTACATCTAAATTTGCACCTATTGCTGCTGCCATTGGTTCTTCTATTAAATATACCTCTTTTGCTCCTGCTTGTATTACAGATTCTTCTACAGCTCTTTCTTCAACTTCAGTTATTCCAGATGGCACTCCTACTACTACTCTTGGTTTTCCAACATTATATTTTTTTACAACTTTTGCTATAATATTTTTTAATAATAATTGTGTTGCAGTAAAATCCGCAATAACTCCATCTTTTAGAGGTCTTACAGCCTTTATTTGTTCTGGTGTTCTTCCAAGCATTTCTTTAGCTTCATTTCCAGTTGCTAAAATATTACCTGTTTTTTTGTCTATAGCAACAACTGATGGTTCTTTTAAAATAATTCCTTTACCCTTTAGAGTTACTAAAATGTTTGCTGTTCCAAGGTCTATTCCTATATCTTTTGACCTAAATGTAAATAATTTCATAATATTTTCCTTTCTATTATTTCTAAAGTCTGTTGTCCTTCGTTTTTTCTTTATTCTCTTGTAATATTTTTAAGAATATGCTTGTATAGTTCATGTCTCCAATAACAATATGGTCAACAAGTTGTATTCCAAGTTTTTCTGATAAATCATATATTTTATTTGTTATTATGACATCTTGTTTACTAGGTGTTGAATCTCCACTAGGATGGTTATGAACCAAAATGAATTTCGGTGCATTCATTTTTATTGGCTCTAATAATATTTGATTAATATTAATATTTGCAAAATTCACTCCACCTGAAGCAATTTCTTTTATTTTTAGTATTTCATTTTTACTGTTTAATATTACTACTTTTATTTTTTCATTTTTCTCAAATTTCAAGTCACTCATTAGAACTCTTGCAATATCATGTGGTTTTTTTATTATGATTTTTTTGTAATTTGCTTTTTTAAACATTCTAATTGATAATTCTGCAACTGCTTTTAGTTGAATTGCTTTTACTTTTCCAATTCCTTTTATTTGCTGTAATTCTTCTATTGTAACATTTTGCAGGTATTCTAAACTTTCTTCTTTTGATTCATTCAATTTTAATATTTTTTGTGCTAATTGTATGGATGTTTCTTTTCTTGTTCCTGATTTTATAATAATTGCAAGCAATTCTGCATTAGATAAGGATTTTTCTCCATACATTTCTAATTTTTCATAAGGTCTTTCCGATTCTGGTAATTCTTTTATTTTTGTTGACAAAATACCCAAGTCCTTTCTTATTGTTATTTGCCCCCCTATTTTGTCTTTCTTTTTAGTATTTTTTATACTTTTTTATAAATAAATATGGCAAGTACCATACCTATTATACTTGATATACTTATTTTAAACATTAGTGCAAATGTTATTTTCATAACACTTAAATCTACTACAATAGGATTTTCTAGTCCAAAACTTTGACTATATGATAACCACCAAAGCCAGTCCACTTTTGATGCTAACTCACCGAAGTAAGCCACCTACCACTAATCCTGATAAAATAAATATTAAAAATATCCAAATATTTTTTTCTTTAGTTGCCATTTTAATTCCTCCAAAAATTTTTATTTTTCCTTACGGCTATTTATTTTTTACCCAACGGTATTATATATTGATTTATTATTTTTTTCAAGTGATTTTTATATAAATTTTTAATTACCAAAAATTATCCATTTAAATATAATAATATTAGTAGTATAATATATTTAGGAGTTATTAGGAGGTTTTTAATGAAAATTGAAAAATTAACTGAAAATAAAATTCGTATTATAGTAAAATCCTCAGATTTAAAAATTGATACTTTAGACTTCCATTTTATTATGAATATTGCTTTAAAAGATAAAAAATTTTTTTTGAATATATTAAAAAAAGCTAAAACAGAATTAGGGTTTGATACTGATGGTTGTAATCTTTTAATTGAGGTAACCTATTCTTATGATGATATTTTTATTTTTATAATTACTAAATATTCTATTAATAACAGTTTAAAAAATAATTATCAAAAAAAATTATATGTAAAAAGAAAAAGTATTAATAAAAAAAATAAAAACATTATTTATAAATTTAGTAGTTTTGATGAATTCTGTGAATTTTGTATATATATAAATAATATTTTTAATAATAGTTTAAATGCTAAAAAAATATTTACTAATTCTTCTTTGTATTTATATAATAATACATATTATTTAGTTTTAAAGAATTTTACGAATTCTTGTGAAATAATTAAAAAATTTAATTTTTTAATATCTGAGTTTATAACAAAAGATTTTTTTTCTAATAGGTTTGAAAGTAAGCTTTTAGAACATGGAAAAATCATTTGGAAAAATAAAGATTAGGAGACACTCATTTATATTAGGGCACTATACCTTTTACTTAAGGGACGTGTCCTTATTTTTTTCCTTGCGTTTGATTGGAGTGAAAAATAGAAATTGTTAATAGTATTTTGAGGAATGCTCAGGGTAAAATGCATTTATATTTTTTTTCATTTCATTACTCGGCTCCTTACATAAAACAAGAATCTCTAAAATTATTTTATGGCACCCTTTCACTTAGTCCTCGCAGCGAAGCTGCTCGACGCGAACATTTTCCATAAAATAATTTTAGAGATTCTTGTTTTACTTCAGTCGTATTTGTAATTACATTCAAAATAATATAAATGCATTTTGAACATGAGAGAGGCTCAAAATAGTATGTTACAATTTCTTTTTAAACGTAATGAACAGCAAGGAAAAAAATAAGGACACGTCCCTTAAGTAAAAGGTATAGTGCCCTAATATAAATGAGTGTCTCAGTGTTCCCGAACCATTCATTAATATACATAGTTTTGCGGATTATATGCTACTCCATTTAACCTAACTTCTAAATGTAAGTGTGGTCCTGTTGAATTTCCTGTTGAACCAACTGCTGCAACAGTTTGTCCTTGAGATACTGTCGCTCCAGCTGATACATATAATTTACTACAATGTCCATAATATGTTTGCACACCATTTCCATGGCTAATTACCAATAGATTCCCATATGAACCTTTATATCCTGAAAATGTAACAGTTCCAGATGCTGCTGCCACTATTGGCGTACCTGTTGATGTTGCTATGTCTAGTCCAGTGTGAGATGATCTTCTTATGCTGCTTCCAGCTCCAAATCTTGAAGTTATTATTCCAGATACTGGACGTATTAGTGTTATTCCAAGACTAGCTTTTGCAGATGACGTTGTTAATGCTGTGTTTACACTTCCTGTAGATTGATATTTGTTTGTTTTTTTAGATGCTACTTGCACTACTTTAGGTTTTTCTACATATAATTTCGAAATTGCCACATCTGATGTAACTAAATCTTTTATTTCTGTTTCATATTTTTCTATAATTGATATATTTTCAATATTTGAACTTTCTTTTTCTTTAAGTTTATTTGTTATATTTTCTGCTTCTTCAAAACTTGCTACATATGCTTTTTCTTCTTGGTTATCTGTTATTGCATAATATCTATAATATGTTGTACCCTCTTCTTTTATTTTTTCAAATATTTCATCATCATTTGTTACAATATTTTTCTTTAATAAACATAGTTTATATTCTGGAAGATTAGCAACTTGTACAAATGCTACATTTTTGTTGCCTTCATCTCCTTTTTCTATATAATCATTTATTTTATGTTGTAAATTTGCTCTATTTTCTGTATATCCAACTTGTTCACCGTTTATAAAAACGCTATATGTTGGTTTATAAAGAAATGCGATTGTTCCTATTATTAAAAATGTTGCTATTACAAAAAGTACTATGAATTTTATTCCTCTTTTAGTATGTATTAATACTTTTTTAAACATTGGCCATCTCCTTTGTATTTTCATATTTTTTCCTATTGTAATAATATTGTAATATTTCATTTTTTGCAAGTATAATGACTTTTAATTATCCGTAGTTTTCTTTCGTTTATTACAAATATCTCTTTTTTTTATCAATTATCTTCTATTTTCATTTTTTCATTTTTGCCTTTATTTGGTTTTTGTGGTATAATTAAGGTATACTGGAACTTGGTTCCAAAACTATTAATTTTCACCAATAAGGGGAGGTATTATCATGAAGAAACGGAACATTTTTATTGCAATAATTATTTTGGTAATTTTGATTAGCATTTCTTGTCTGTCAAGTATTCTTTTTGTAAACCGCAGATTAAAACAGATGGGAGAAAATAACACTCAAATTTCTTTTGCTGATACAAATTCTAAATTTTTTGCAATAAGAGAACTGGAGTGGCTTAAAGGCCAAGTATTAGAAGTTTTTACTATATACTGGGCCTCTGAATCTGAAGAAATAGAAGATATCCTTTTTATGGAATTAGGTTATTTATCAGAATTTCATTCAGATAATCCATATCTAACCAATTTCAGAATCAATATTACATCATCCTCTGATGTTGGTGAAATCTGTGAAGAAATAAATTCACAGATTGAAGACCAAATCTATTTATTAGAAAATGGTCAGGAAAAGATCCTAGATAAAAAAATCTAGGGTCTTTTTTATTGTTGTAATTCTGTTTTTACTGTACTAATTTCTGTTGTTGTAGCTTTTTGTGCAGGAATATAATATCCTTTAGCTTGTGCTATTTTAAATAATTCATATTGAAAACTTTCATCACCATTTCTGATTTGCTGAAAAGCTTGTCTTAATCCAATATTTTCACATTCTGTTATTGCTGTTTGATAAGCAGTTAAGTCTGATTTTACTCCTGCTAAAATGTCATTTACCATAATCTTTTCATCCATTTTAAATAACCTCCTTATTAATTGCTTAAAAAATTCATTAATTTTTGTTTTGTGTTTAATGCATCTTGAGCTGATTTTGTAAATAATTGTTTAATTTGTGGATCAACAGCTTGTGAAGAATAAGTGTTTAATTTTTGATAGGCTGTTTCATGTGCTCCTATTAAATGTCTAAGGTGTTGTAATTCTAATTGATTTAAATCTGCCATTTTTATCCTTCCTTTCTTTTTAGTATTCTTTTATTAGTATTTGCTATTTTTTTGTTTTTATACATCATTAAAAAATTCAACCAAAAGGACCGTCCCCTTTGGTTGAATTTTTATTTAATTACTTCAAGCTTTGCGAATTTCGCCATTAATCTCTTATGTCCAAATTTATCAAAATCAATATCTACTTTTAAGTCATCTCCTTCTGGTTCAACTGCATTTATTATACCTTCTCCAAATTTCTTATGGAATATTTTTACTCCTTCTTTATATTGTGATAAATCTACATTA
The DNA here is from genome assembly GCA_964493175.1 of uncultured Clostridium sp. Classification (GTDB taxonomy): domain Bacteria; phylum Bacillota; class Clostridia; order TANB77; family CAG-508; genus CAG-269. The sequence continues at coordinate 4,839 of CAZBMU010000036.1, read as the reverse complement.
TTTATGTTTTTCTTTGATAAGTTATTCAAAAAACTTTCTGCAGTTCTATACATAAAACCATTACTTGTTGCTGCAGCTACTGGCTCTTTTTTTTCTATTTTATATGTTTTTATATTAGTATTATCTGATTTTTTTCTATTTCCGTAGGTCCAACTGTATTCTGAATCTTTAAACATTTCTTCTTTATTTGATATTTCTCCAAATGCTTCTTCATAACCTTCTAATAGTTCTTGTGGTATTTCTTCTAAAAATCTTGATATTGGGTTATAACTTGTTGAACCAAATACTGTTCTTTGCTTACTACATGTTAAAAATAAGTTTTCTTTTGCTCTTGTTATTCCAACATAGCATAATCTTCTTTCTTCTTCAAGTTCTTTTGGTTCTGATATTGATTTATATCCTGGAAATATTCCTTCTTCCATTCCTACTAAAAATACTGCAGGAAATTCTAACCCTTTTGCACTATGTAACGTCATTAATGTTACAAAATCTTCTGTTTCCTCTAGGTTGTCTATATCACTTGATAACGTTATACCTTCTAAAAATTGACTTAAATTGTTTTCCGCTTCTTCTTCTTCAAATTCTATTGCCATACTTAAAAATTCATCTAGATTCGCTATTCTGTTTTCTGCTTCTACTGTATTTTCATTTTCTAATGTCTTTGTATAACCGGATTTTTTTAGTGTAAGTTTTATTAATTCTGATATGGATAGTTCATCTTTTTTATTTTTTAAGTTCTCTATACATTCTATAAATTCTCTAGAATTTAAGTATACTCTATTTAATCCGTAATTTATTGCATCTTTTATTATTTCATACATTGATGTTCCAGTTTGTTCTGATATTTGCTCTACTTTGTCAAGGCTTGTTTTTCCAATCCCTCTTTTAGGTTCATTTATAATTCTTTTTAAACTTAAATTATCATTTTCATTTTGTATTAACCTTAAATATGCTATAATATCTTTTATTTCTTTTCTTTCGAAGAATTTTAGTCCTCCAACAACTCTATATGGAATTCCTTCTCTTCCTAAAACAGTTTCTATAACTCTTGATTGTGTGTTCATTCTATATAATACAGCAAAATCTGAATATTTATAATATTCCTCTCTTTTTAAGTGTTCCATTTGTTCTACAATATAATTTGCTTCATCATATTCATCTCTTGCTTGATATATTTTTGGCAAGTTTCCTTCATCATTTTCTGTCCATAATTTTTTCTTATATTTTACTTCATTATTTTTTATTACACTATTAGCTGCTTTTAATATATTTCCGGTACATCTATAATTTTGCTCTAATTTTATTATTTTTGTACCTGGAAAGTCTTTTTCAAAGTTTAGTATATTTGTTATATCTGCTCCTCTAAAACTATATATTCCTTGGTCATTGTCTCCTACAACTGTTATATTGCCATTTTTTGATGCCAATATTGTTACTAATGTAAACTGAGATTTATTGGTATCTTGATACTCATCTACCAATATGTATTTAAATTTACTAGCATAGTATTCTAATATTTCTGGGTTTTCCATTAATATTTTTATAGTATCATTTATTATATCATCAAAATCTATTGCATTATTTTCTTTTAATCTTTTCTGATATAACTGATATACTGATGCTATTTTTTCTTTTCTAAAATCTCCATTTGCTCTTGCTTGGTATTGTTCTGGGTCTAACATTTCGTTTTTTGCATTGCTTATTTCTGATAATACACTTCTATCATTTAATAATTTATCATCAATATTTAAGTCTTTTAAACAGCCTTTTACAAGTGTTCTTTGGTCTGATGTATCAAATATTATAAATGATGTATTAAATCCTATTCTATCAATAAACCTTCTTAATATTTTTACACAAATAGAGTGAAATGTACCCATCCATATATCTTTTGCATCTTCCCCTACTAAATTTGCAATTCTTTCTTTCATTTCATTTGCAGCTTTATTGGTAAATGTTATTGCTAATATATCCCATGGCTTTACGCCTTTTTCTTGTATTAAATATGCAATTTTATGTGTTAAAACTTTAGTTTTTCCACTTCCCGCACCTGCTATTACTAGGCATGGTCCTTCTGTTTCTACTACAGCTTGGTATTGTTTATCGTTTAATCCTTCTAATATGCTTTGCATTTAATTCTTCCTTTCGTATTTTATTTTTTAATCTAAAATATTATAATAAATTATTTATTTAAATACAAGCGAACAGTTTAATTTTTATAAATTCATTGCAAAAATTCCTATTATAAAACCTAATATATTTCCCATTGATGTCATTCTTCCATGATATAATTTATTTGATTCTGGTATTAATTCTCCGAGATACTATGTAAAGCATTGCACCGAGCTGCAAAGCTTAGGGACATAGCTATTATATCTTCTGATATTTCTCCAATCATTGCTCCAAAAAATGCTCCTATTCCTGTTGTTATTCCTGACAATATTATGTAAAATATTACTTTAGAGATTTTCATCCCCCCATTTTTCATAGGTACAGCCATTGATATTCCTTCTGGTATATCATGTATGCAAATTGCAATCGCTAAACTTAGACCAAGTTTTATAGATGCTCCAAATCCTGAGCCAATTGCTAAACCTTCTGGAAAGTTATGTATAGCAAGTCCTATTGAAATTATTATTCCTGTTCTTAGTAAGCTATTTCTTTTGTTAACTTCAAAAGTTCTATTTGTATTGAATTTTCTTTCTACTAATAAATCGCAAAAAATCATCGTTATAATACCAATTATCGTACCTAATATGATGTTAAATAAATTGCTAATTTTTAATGCTTCTGGTAGTAAATCAAAACTTATTATTGCCATCATAAGCCCTGATGCAAATGCCAGTATAAAGCTTAAAAATTTATTAGAGTCTTTTTTTATTGTAATTCCTATAATTCCCCCTAAGGTTGTTCCAAATGTGCCAAAAAATAAACCAAGAATGGTTGTTTTTAAAATTTGCATTTTTACACCTCTTGGTTATATTTATGTTCTTTTATTTTAAAATATGAAAATTGCCAAAAAGATCCAATTTCAATATCAAAAAAGAAGAAGTTTTATTCTTCTCCTTTTAATCTTTCTGCTCTATCTGCTGCTATTAAATTATCTACCATTTCATCTATGTCTCCATTTAAGAAGTTTTCCATTTGGTATATACTCATTCCTATTCTATGGTCTGTTATTCTTCCTTGAGGATAATTGTATGTTCTTATTTTTTCGCTTCTATCTCCTGACCCTACTTGTGTTTTTCTTGCATTTGCAACTTCACTGTCTTGTTTTTCTTTTTCTATTTCATATAATTTTGTTCTTAGCATTTTCATTGCATTGTCTTTATTTTGAAATTGTGATCTTTCTGTTTGACATTCTACAACAATTCCTGTTGGTTCATGTATTAGTCTTACGGCTGATGATGTTTTGTTTATGTGTTGACCTCCTGCTCCTGATGCTCTAAATACTTCCATTTTTATATCTGCAGGATTTATTTCTATTTCTACATCTTCTACAACTGGTAATACTGCGACTGTTGCTGTTGATGTGTGTATTCTTCCACTACTTTCTGTATCTGGTACTCTTTGTACTCTATGTACTCCACTTTCAAATTTTAGCCTGCTATATACTCCTTTTCCTGTTATCATAAATGATATTTCTTTATATCCACCAAGTCCTGTTTCATTTTCGTTTAGCACTTCTAATTTCCAATGTTTTTTTTCTGAATACATTGAGTACATTCTAAATAGTGTTCCTGCAAATAGGGCTGCTTCCTCTCCACCTGCTCCTGCTCTTATTTCACAAATTATATTTTTATCATCATCTGGGTCTTTTGGTATTAATAATATTTTTAATTCTTCTTCTAATCCAGGTAGTTGTTCCTTTGATGTATAATATTCTTCCTCTGCAAGCTCTTTCATATCTAGGTCTTGCATTAATTCTTCTGCTTCAATCATTGTTTGTTTTACTTTTTTATATTGTCTAAATTTTAATACTATCTCTTCTATACTTGCGTGTTCTTTCATTAGTTTTTGCCATTCAGATTGATTTGAAATTACTTCTGGATCCGCAATTAATTTTGTTAATTCATCATATCTGTTTTCTACTGCCTCTAATTTTTCAAACATAAAAATTCTCCTTTTATATTTATTTCACATTAGCTATTATATAATATTTTCTAAATATTTACAAGTCTTATATTTTCAAAAAAATAAGTTAGAAAAAACATTTTTATAAAAATCAATTTCTAATTTACTTTTTTATTATAAATTAATAAAATTACATTCCAAATTTAAATTATTTAAAATTTCTTTTTCTCTATCTGTACATGTAAAAATAATTATTTGATTATTTTTAAATTTATTATTTAAATAAATTAAAATATTTTTTAATCTTTTTTTATCATAATATGCAAATGCCTCGTCCAAAATAATTGGTAATTTTTCTTCAGATAATTCTTCTACCATTGAAAATCTTAATGATAAATATAATTGATCAATAGTTCCTATACTTAATTTTGATGCTGGTACATAACTTCCATTTTCTAATTCTACAATTAATCCTTCTTCGTCATTGAACATAATATTTTTATATTTATTATCTGTTATTTTACTAATAGTATATGATAGCTCTTTTGTAAATTTTGGAGTTACTGTTTTTTTCATTTCCTCATATGCGGATTCAAGGGTTTGCTTTGCTAAATTAAAGCTTAAATTATTGTTTTTTAATACATTCATTTGATCATTATTGTTAACCAATTCCTCTTCAATTTTTGATAAATTATCTAGTTTTGGTTCTATATTTTTTTGTTCTAAATCTATTTTATTTAATTCAATTTTTTTATTATTTATTTT
>CAZBMU010000035.1:0-13428 GCA_964493175.1 uncultured Clostridium sp. | reverse complement strand
TACTGGTGAATTTGCTCCAAATCCTACAGCTAAATACATATCTTCCATTGTTTTATATCCATATTTATTAAACATTGGATCTATATAATCAGCTTTAAACAAATCTTCGTATGATAAACCTATTCTCTTTAATTCTTTTTCTATTAGTTCTTTACCTTTTTCAATGTTTTCTGCTTTTTGAGCTTTTTTAAACCAACTTTTAATTCTATTTTTTGCTGATGTACTTTTAACAAATTTAAGCCAATCTCGACTTGGCCCTTTTGAGTTTTCAGAAGTTATTATTTCTACAATATCACCTGTATTTAATGGAGTTATTATTGGCATCATTTTACTATTTATTTTACACCCTGTCATATGATGACCAATTTCTGCGTGAATACTATATGCAAAATCTATAGAAGTAGCCCCTCTAGGTAATACTTTTATTTCTCCTTTTGGTGTAAATACATATACTTCATCTTCAAATAATTCTGTTTTTAATGTTTCTAAAAATTCTTGCGGATCTTGCATATCTTTTTGCCACTCTAATGTTTCTCGAAGCCATGCTAATTTATCTTGTTCAACTTTTACAGATTGCTTTCTACCAAAATAACTTGCCTCTTTATATGCCCAGTGTGCAGCAATTCCATATTCTGCAATTTTATGCATGTCCCATGTACGTATTTGTACCTCAAATGGTGTTCCTTTTTCACCTAAAAGTGTTGTATGTATTGATTGATACATATTTGGTTTTGGAACAGCAATATAATCTTTAAATCTTCCTGGCATTGGACTATATAATTCGTGTACTACTCCTAATGCTGCATAACAATCTTTTACTGAGTTTACTAGAATTCTAAGTGCAAATAAGTCATATATTTGTTCTAATGTTTTATTATCTCTTTTCATCTTTCTATAAATACTGTATAAATGTTTTGCTCTTCCAGTTACCTCTGCATCTATTTTTTGTTTTTTTAATTCAATTCTTATGTCTTCCATTATTTTCTCTATAAATTTAAGTCTTTCATCTCTTTTTTTGTTGATTCCTTCAACTAATTCATGATATTCTTCTGGATATAAATATTTAAAGCTTAAATCTTCTAATTCCCATTTTAAAGAATATAGTCCTAATCTATTTGCAAGTGGTGCATATAAATCCATTGTTTCTTTTGCATTTGCAATTTGTCTATCTCTCTTTAAATATTTTAAAGTTCTCATATTATGCAATCTATCAGCTAATTTTATTAATATTACTCTGATGTCTTTTCCCATAGCTAAAAACATTTTTCTGTAATCTTCAGCTTGTTGTTCTTCAACAGAACTAAAACTTATATTACTAAGTTTTGTAACTCCTAAAACCATACTTGTTATTTCTTCACCAAACTCTTTCTTCAAATCATCTTCTGAAACTTCTGTATCTTCAACAACATCATGTAAAAGAGCAGCACAAATTGTGCTTTCATCTAAACCTATATCTGCTAATATATATGCTACATTTAATGGATGTATTATATATGGTTCCCCTGATTTCCTTTTTTGTCCTTTATGTTGAATATTTGCATAATTATATGCTTTTAATATTAATTTTGTATCTATCCATCTAGAATGATCTTTCCTTTTCGCAATTACATCTTGTATTGTAACTTCTTTAGTCTCTGACATTTGATATCACAATCCTTTCTTAAGTTTGCAAAATGATTACTCTTTTTAAATTACTGCTCTCATTATATCTCTAATATTAATTTGTAAATTATCTTGACCTCCAAAATTGTTAATCTCTAATACACCTGCAATATCTACTTTATCCCCTATTCTATATTCATCTGTGAGATATCCAATATTAAATCCAATTGCATCAATAATATTATTATTATCTTTTAATGTTAATTTTAAATGTTTCCCTTCTGATAAAGCTCTAATTGAATCTATTTTCAAATTTTTAAATGCAAATATAGGCATTTTATTTGCTTCTCCATATGGTTCTAATTGTTTTAAACTTTCTACCATATCTTTATTTATTTCATTTAAATTGATTTTTGCATCAATATTTATTATTGGTATAATTTCCTCAATATTTTCATTTTCTGCTATATTTTCAATTTTATCAATAAATTTATTTATATTTTCTTTTTTTATACTTATACCTATTGCCATACTATGTCCACCAAATTTTTCAATTGTATCTGAACATTGCATTAAAGCATTATGCAAGTCAAAACCTGGTATGCTTCTACCTGACCCTTTTCCAATACCATCTTCCTCAAAACTTAATAATATACTTGGTTTAAAAAACATTTCAGTAATTTTTGATGAAACAATTCCTATTACTCCGTGATGCCAATTTTCTCCTCCAACTACAATTACTTTATTTTTATCCAAATGTTTATTCTCTATAGTTTCTATTGCATTATTAAATATATTTTTTTCAATCTCTTGTCTATTTTTATTATGTTCATTTAATTTTTTTGTAAGATTTTGTACTTCTACTATGTTTTTACATAAAAACAAATTTAAGGCCTCTTCCGCTTTTCCCATTCTACCACATGCATTTATTCTTGGTGCTACCCCAAATGATATAGTATTTGAATCTATTCTACTATATCCTGAAGTATTAATTATTGATTTTAATCCAATATTTTTAGTTTGACTTACAAGCATTAATCCTAATTTTGTTATAACTCTATTTTCATCAACTAATGGTACTATATCTGATATTGTTCCTACACAAACAATGTCTAAATATTTTAAATAACTTTCTTCTTTTAGATTTAATTTTTTTCCAAGTGCCTGAATTACTTTAAAAACTACTCCTACTCCTGCTAATTCTCTAAAAGGATATTTGCTATCTTTTCTTTTATTATCAATAACTGCAAATGCTTTTGGTAACTCATTTCCTGGTTCATGATGGTCTGTTATAATTGTTTCAATTCCTAAAGAATTAGCATAATCAATTTCATCTATTGCAGAAATCCCACAATCTACTGTAATCATTAAATCACAACTATTGTTTTTTATTTCATCTATTGCATCTTTATTTAATCCATACCCCTCATCTAATCTATTTGGTATATAAAAAGATGTTTCTAATCCTACATCTTTTAGAAAACTTTTTAACACAGTTATACTTGTAATACCATCAACATCATAGTCTCCATATATTGTAACTTTTTCTTTTTTATTTATAGCCTGTATAATTCTATCAATTGCTATTTCCATATCTGTTATTAAAAAAGGGTCATAAAAATCATTTCTAGTAGGGTTTAAAAATAGCTTTATTTCTTTTTCATCTATAATATTTCTGTTTACTAATATTGTAGCTAATAATTCATTTATACCAAAATTATTTTTTATTATTTCGATTTTATTTTTATCTGTTTCATAAATTTGCCATTTTTTATTCATTTTTCCTCTCCTAAAATTACAATTTGTATTATTGTATATCATTTTTTTCTTTTTTTAAAGGTTTTAATTAAATTTATTTAAATTTTTTTAAAAAAAATGCATATTTTACTTGAATTTCTTTTATATTTAGTATAATATATAATAGAATTAAAATAGTTACCCTAAGGAGGAAATAAAATGCCAAGAAAAACAAAAGAACAAAAAGAATTAGAAAATGAAGAAAAACAAGTAAAAAAGGCTAGTACAACAGCAAAAAAGAAAGCTACTACTACGAAAAAAACAACAACAAAAAAAGCTTCTACTACTAAAAAAGCAACAACCACAAAAAAAACTACTACTAAAAAACCAGCAACTAAAAAAGCTACTACTACGAAAAAAACAACAACCAAAAAAGCTACTACTACCAAAAAGGCTTCTGCTAGTAAAACAGCTAAAAAAGCTGCTACTACTAAAAAAGCTACAACAAAAAAAGAAGCTACAAAAAAAACTACAACTAGAAAGAAAGCAACCAAAAAAGTAGCTGATAAAAAACCAGAAGTTGTTGAATATTATGATTTACCATATAGATATAACCAAACTGTTGTAAAAGTTTTAGCTCAAACTCCTACAAATTTATTTGTTTACTGGGATATTTCTGATCAAGATAGAGAAAATTTCAAAAAACAATATGGCGAAAATTTCTTCGAAACAACAAGGCCTATTTTAATTATACACAATGATACTTTAGGCTATAGTTTTGAAGTTGAAATAAATGATTTTGCTAATAGCTGGTATCTTCATGTATCAGATAGTAAATGTAACTATAGAATTGAACTTGGTAGACGACCTATAGAAAATAATGCTAATAATAACATAAATACTGATTATATTTATGTTTCCTCTTCAAATGAAATTGAATCTCCAAATGATAAAATTTTATTTGATGAAAATCAAAAAATGCTTTATTTTAGAAATGTTAAAACAGGTATTCAAACCGAGAAAAGTATTAGAAATGTTTCTTTATTACGAAATATGGGTAAAATATATAATATTTATGATTTATACAAATCTATGTATAAAAATGAAAATGTAGAAGAGATTTTTGACTTCTTAAATCCTTCTTCTTAAGATAAAACAAAGGAGAATTATAATGCAAGATAAAAAAGGTTATGTTAGTTTTGTACTTCATGCTCATCTTCCATTTATACATCATCCAGAAAGTGATGATTATCTTGAAGAATCTTGGTTGTATGAAGCCATCTCTGAAACATATATACCATTACTAATAAGTTTTCAAAAATTAGTAGATGAAGGTGTAGATTTTAGAATAACAATGTCTATGACTCCTCCTCTACTTTCAATGTTAGATAATAAATTATTACAAAGAAAATATATTAAATATTTAAAAAAATTAATAGAATTATCAAAAAAAGAAATTAAACGTACTTCTGGAGATGAAAGATTAAACAAACTTTCTCATTATTATTTTAATCGTTATTCTAATGACTTACATTTATTTAAAGATGTTTATAATTGTAATTTAATAGAAGCCTTTAAACATTTTCAAGATATAGGTGTCTTGGAAATTATTACTTGTGGCGCAACACATGGTTATTTTCCTATATTATACGTTAATGAAAAAACAGTTAAAGCACAAATTGCTGTACGGAGTTCAAACCTATGAAAAATATTTTGGAAGAAAACCACGTGGTATCTGGCTTCCAGAATGTGGTTATGTTCCAGAAGCTGATAAATATTTAAAAGAATTTGGCATTGAGTATATAATTACAGAAACACACGGAATTTTATATGCTAACCCTACCCCTGTATATGGAACATTTGCACCAATTGTTTCACCTGAAGGTGTTGTTGCATTTGGTAGAGATATGGAATCTTCTAGACAAGTATGGAGCTCTATTAATGGTTATCCCGGTGATTTTAATTATAGAGAATTTTATCGTGATATTGGATATGAAGCAGATTATGACTATATAAAACCATATATAGCACATAATGGTGTTAGAGTTCATACAGGTATAAAATATTATAGAATAACAGGCAAAACTGAATTTAAAGATTATTATAATGTACAATGGGCAAAAGATTCTGCAGAAATGCAAGCAGGACATTTCTTAGATTCAAGAGTTGACCAAATAAATGATATTTCTCAATATATGGATACTCCTCCAATTATACTTTGTCCTTATGATGCTGAACTATATGGACATTGGTGGTATGAGGGCCCTTACTGGTTATATGTTTTATTTAAAAAAATCTATTATGATGATTGTAATTTTAAATTAATAACACCATCAGAATATATTGATAAATATCCAAATATGCAAATATCTTCACCATGTCGTTCAAGCTGGGGTGCAAATGGTTATAGTGAAGTTTGGCTTAATCATACAAATGATTATGTACATAGACACCTTCATGTTGCAGGTGATAGAATGTGCGAAATAGCCTGGTTATTTCAAGGTGCGAAAGGGTTACAGAAAAAAGCTTTAAATCAAGCGGCAAGAGAACTTTTACTTGCGCAAAGCAGTGATTGGTTATTTATTATAACAAATGGTACAATGGTTGATTATGCTAAAAAAAGAATAAAAGAACATATTGGAAGATTCACAAAATTATATTATCAGATTAAAGAAAATAAAATTGATGAAGAATTTTTAAAAGATATTTCTAAAAAAGATAAAATATTTCCTGATATTGATTTTAAAATTTATTTGTGAGGGATTTAGAAACACTCCTTAGCAAGTTTTGCTGAGGGGTGTCCTTAAATCCTTCACATTTTTTTTATTAAAACATATTATAATGTATAAGTTTTTTAAAAATCGTAGATACTACTTTATATCAGAAGGGAGATTTTTAACAATGAAATCAATATGTATTAAAACAAATAATCTAACTTCACTTCAGTATCTACAAAATGAATTAAATCAAATAGATTTAAATCAAATCTGTTATTCTTGTAATCAATTTAAAAACTATAAAAATATTATAATTCATTATGTAGGAAATAATAATAAACTTTTTGTAAAAAAAATCAGCCAAATACTTTCTCTTTTTATAATAGACGAACTAGAAGAATCATTTTTTAATAGAATTATAATTCATAATTATTTTTATTTTGATTATTTAGAAAGAAAGCAAATTTTAGAACTTTGTTATGATTTAAATATTTCAGATTTCTCTGATATTTTTAATACAAAATTTAATATTCTTTGTAATTGTTTTTATAAATATCTTATAAATAACAAAACATTAATTTTAGATGGATTCATTAATTTCAGATTAAAATCATATATAGATTTATTAAATGATATTGTTGTAGAAGCTATAAATAATTTTATTGTTGAAAAAGAATATTTAGAGTTTATTTCTTTATTAAAATTATATGTCAATTCTCAGCCTAATAATATAAATCAAGTTCATATTATCTATTCTGAACAAGAATCAATATTGTTAGATGATAATAAAGAAATTATTTCAAATTCAAATGAACAATTTAACGCAAAATATTTAAGTGATATTTCTTTTTCTTCTAATGATTATACATTAAATTCTTTGCTAACATTATTACCAAATAGAATAAATATACACCTAATAGATAATTATATTGATGAATTTATAAATACATTAAAAGCTGTTTTTGAATCTAGAATCTATATTTGTTCTGACTGCAATATTTGTAGAATTTATAAAAAAAATGTTAAAGCAAAAAACTAAGAATTTGCCAATTAGATACAAGTCCAATGGCAAATTTTTAGTTAATTGCAAAATTAATTCCGTCTTGCTACAACATCTTTCATATTTTCTATCAAGTCATCTATCTCTTTTGGTGTTACAATCAAATTGTATTCTTTTGGCATTAAAGCTTCTTTTATTTCTTCATAATTATCATTTTCTTTTAATTCATTTAAAAATTCGTTAGATTTTGCTTCATTTTGTAATTTATCAATAAATAATTCTAAACAATCATTAACTAATACTGCTGTTTCTACAACTGTGGGAATACCAATTGCTATAACTGGTATTCCTAATGTTCTTTTACTAATTTCACTCCTTGTATTTCCTACTCCTGCACCAGGAACTATTCCAGTATCTGATAATTGAACAGTACTACTTATTCTCTCTATACTTCTTGAAGCAAGTGCATCAATTACAATAACTAATTTTGGCTTGATATTCTCCACAATCCCTTTTAATATTTCAACAGTTTCAATTCCTGTTGTTCCTAAAACTCCAGGTGAAATAGCACTTACTACTCTTGTTCCTTCTTCTAAAGATTGCGGCATATATTTTATTAAATGTCTGGTTACATCTACTTCATTAATAACTTTTGGTCCTAAACTATCTGGTGTTACATATATATTTCCTAACCCCACTACTAATATTTCTTCTTGTTCTTGTATATGTTTGTTTATTAATGTTTTTAATTCTTTAGTTAAAGTTTTTGCAGCTTCATCAATTTCTTCTTCTCTTGCAATTTTTAAGTCTTTAGTATCTATTGTTATATATGTTCCAATTGGTTTTCCTATTGCTTTTTCTCCTTTTTCATTTATAATTTTTACCCTTTCTACTTTAAGCTTTTCATTTATTTTTTCTTTTTCGCTTTCTATTCCATCTATTTGACCTTCTACATTATTTACTTTTTGGTATATCTCTCTTCTTTCAGATGCTAAATCTGTTCTAAAATTAAATTCACTCATAAAAATCTCACACTCCTTTTATTAGTGTGAGATTTTTTATGTTTTTTATTCATTTTTTCTTTCATTAAACATTTTTCCAATATTTATATCTAGTATAAGTGATAACTGCAACTATACTTCCTAATAATATTAATATTACTAATCCATTTTTTAATTTACCAGCATATGGCAATATCATATTATTTTTAGTAGTTTCAATTGCTTTTGTTGATTCAATTTTAGTATTAGTTTCTTCATCTTCACTATTTTCATCTTCATTTTGTTTTGAATCATTTTCATTATTGTCATCTTTTTCATTTTGATTATTCTGATTTTGATTATTTTCATTATCATTATTATTATTGTTGTTGTCATCATTATTAGTTGCTGGTGTATCTCCATTACTTTTAGGTTCGATTTCTACTTCAACATCTACATCGTCAACTGAAAAAGTTGTTGTATCTTCTAATGAAAAATCCGTATTTTTAAAAGATATAGTTTGTTTTCCAGTACTTGCATTGTCTTTAGCTGTAAATATTATTTTTGCAATAGTTTGGTTTTCATTTGTTGCAGTTGATAAATCACCATAAAGTACTGTAATTGTATCAGAATTAGATTGTATATCCCAATCTCCAACTTTTTCAACTTGGTAACTTAATACATCTGAATTATAAACTATAGTACTCATTGCTCCAATTATTCCATTACCTGCATTTATGTTTGAAACTTTTAATTCAAGGGTAACTTGTTCACCTTGTTTTATTTTTGTTTTATCTCCTGTAACTGTAAAGTCTAAACTATTATCAGCAGCAAAAACTTTGTTAAATCCCAAACTTATGATAATTACAAAAATAATTATTGAAGTTTTTATCAGTTTTTCTTTCATTTTTATCCTCCTATGGCGTTTATATATTAAAATTATTAGCAAATTTAGTTAATTTATTCGTTTCCAACAATTTCTATATTTAAATCTATATCAGATACTTCAAAAAATTCTTCATCTGATATTGTAAATTCATTTTGAGTAAATTCTATTGTTTCTGTACTAGGTTCAATATTTTCTTTTACTTTAAAAGAAATTTTGGCAATTGTTTGATCTTCTGAATTTGGTACTAAATCTTTTCTAGACATAGTTAAATAGTTATCAACCAAACCAGTTTTACTCCATTCGCTATTTTCATCTTCATTTACAATTAATTCAAATTTGTCAGAATCATAATTTATTGTAGTTTCATAAATTATAATTCCATCTTGTGCATTTATATCTGTTGCTTTTATTTCATATGTTACTGTTTCACCTTGTTTAATTTGTTCTTTATCTCCTTCTATTAATAAATTACAAGTATTTTCACTTACTTCTTCATTATTTATATCTTCTTCTATTGCTTCACTAACATCATATTCTTCTTCTAATTCATTTTCATAATATTTTTTATATTCTAAATATAATTTTCCTAATACTATATTTGCTGAAACTGATACAATTAAAATTGCTGCAATTATTATATATAATATTGCATTTTTTAATGGTATCTTTATAACTCCTTACTCTGGTGATCTTCTGTCTGCTATTCTCCTATCTCCCATTTTTCTTCCTCCTTAGTTTAAAATGATTTATATTTATTTTATATCATATTATAAATTTTTTTTCAATATTTTTTTATATATATTTTTTTAATATTTTTATGCAATTTTTATAATAATAAAATCCCACACTATTATATTTAAGTGTGAGATTTTTTATTTATAATATTTTCATTTTATCATTTTTTTGATTTATTTGTTGTTGTTTTATTTGTTGTTGTTTTATTTGTTGTTGTTTTGTTTGTTGTTGTTTTATTTGTATTTTTATTATTTGTTTTAATTGGTACTTTATTTCCTCCACCATCTCTTGGATTTATTAGTGAATAAGCAATTTTTTTCATATTTTTATTATATGCAATATATTCTTTTATTGATTTTGGCTGTGTTTTTACTGGTGTCGCTTTTAATGATTTAGCTTTATTTGTAGTTTTCTTAATTGGTACTTTATTTCCTCCATCTTTTGGATTTGCACTTTGATTTCCTGCTACTGGTGTCGCTTTTAATGATTTAGCTTTATTCGTGTTTGTCTTAGTTGATTTTTTTGTAGTTGAACTTTTATTTGATGTTGTTGCCTTACTTGTTATTTTCTTTGCAGTTGTCTTTGTAGTTGTTACATTACTTGTTATTTTATTTGTTTTTTTATTATTTGCCTTAACCGTTATTTTACAAGTTTCCTTTTTTCCACCATCTTTTGTTTTTGCAGTTATCGTTACAGTTCCTTTCTTTTTTGCTGTTACTTTTCCATTTTTATCTACTGTTGCAATTTCTTTATTTGAAGAACTCCAAGTTATATTTTTATTAGTTGCATTTGTTGGAGTAATTGTTGCTTTTAATTTTAATGTTTTTCCTACTTCTAAGTTTGAACTTTTTTTGTTTAATTTTATTCCTGTAACCTTTATTGTTTTAGGAATTACCTTTTTTTCACTTTGTACTTTTACTTGTTTTATTTCAACTTCATCATTATCTTCTTTAATTTCTTTCTGTTTAGATTCTTCTTTATTTATTTCTTTCTCTTCAGCTTCTCCATTATTTATTACTTTCTCTTCAGTTTTTTCTTCTAAATCTTCTTTATTTTCTTCATACTCAGGCTCTTTTTCTACCTTTTCTGAATTTTCTTCAGCTTTAGCTTTTTCTTCTATTTCAATATTTTCTTCGGGAATCTCTTCTATCTCTTCTGTTTCTTTTTTAGTTTCTTTTCCTATTTCTAACCATTCTTTATGTTTTCTTGATACTTTTGTATTATTATTTGCAGCAATATACCTCATTATTACCAATATATCTCCTGTATCTATTTTATTATTTCCTGTTATATCTGCTGCTTTAAATTTATTATCTTTTAATACCCATTCAGTATGATTGTTTTTTGATGTTGCTGAGATATGCCTTAATATTGATATAGTATCCCCTATATTTATTTTTCCATCTCCATTTATATCTCCTAATTTTATTTCTTTTTGATTTGTACCTAAAGAATTTGTAACGCTATTTTCACCTGCAAATACAATTTTAGGTATAATAATTATTATTGCAATTAACATAAGAATAGGATATGTGAATTTTACTTTACTCATATTTTTCGCCATTTATTTATGGCTCCCCCCTCTCTTTATGCATTTAACAATTCTTATTCATACACTTTAATTATACCACATTTTACATAATTTTTCAATTTTTGCATGCTCTCTCAAAAAAAAACTGAAAAATATAGTTGTATTTTCCAGTTTTTTTATATTTTTAAATATATTTTTTTAAGAATTTTCCAGTATAACTTTTTTGATTTTTACAAATCTGCTCAGGTGTTCCTATAGCTACAACTTCTCCTCCATAATCTCCTCCTTCTGGTCCCAGGTCTATAATATGGTCTGCAGTTTTTATTAAATCTAAATTATGTTCAATAACTATAATTGTATTTCCAGTATCTACAAGTCTTTGTAAAATATCAACAAGTTTATGAACATCTGCAATATGAAGTCCTGTTGTTGGTTCATCTAAGATATATAATGTTTTTCCTGTTGCTCTTTTAGATAGCTCAGTAGCTAGTTTTACTCTTTGAGCCTCTCCTCCTGATAAAGTTGTAGAAGGTTGTCCTAATTTTATATATCCTAGACCAACATCATATAGTGTTTGTATTTTTTGTTTTATTTTTGGAATTTTATCAAAAAATTTCAAAGCATCTTCAACTGTCATATCAAGTACATCTGCTATATTTTTTCCTTTATATTTAACTTCTAATGTTTCTCTATTATATCGTTTTCCTTTACATACTTCACAAGGTACATATATATCAGGTAAAAAATGCATTTCTATTTTGTGAACACCATCTCCTGAACAACTCTCGCATCTTCCTCCCGCTACATTAAAGCTAAATCTGCCTTTTTGATATCCTCTCATTTTAGCTTCTTCAGTTGATGCAAAAATATCTCTTATAAAATCAAATACACCTGTATATGTAGCAGGATTTGACCTTGGAGTTCTTCCTATTGGAGATTGATCTATATCTATAATTTTATCTATATTATTTAAACCTTTTACTTGCTTGCATTTTCCTGGTTTTTCATTAGAACCATTAAGTTCTTTTGCAATTGTTTTATATAAAACTTCATTAACTAATGTTGATTTTCCTGAACCAGAAACTCCTGTTACACAATTGAAAACTCCTAAAGGAAATGTTACACTAATATTTTTTAAATTATTTTCAGTTGCACCTACAACTTCAATAACATTAGTTTTCGTATGTTTTCTTCGTTTTTTAGGAACAGGTATCTGTTTATTTTTACTTAAATATTGACCTGTAATTGACTCTTTTACTTTTTTTATTTCATCAGCTGTTCCGTTGAGCCATAACTTTTCCTCCATGCACTCCTGCACCTGGTCCAATATCAATTATTTGGTCAGCAGAAAGCATTGTATCTTCATCATGTTCAACTACTAATAATGTATTTCCCAAATCTCTAAGTTTTTTTAATGTTGCTAAAAGTTTATCATTATCTCTTTGGTGTAACCCAATACTTGGTTCATCTAAAATATATAAAACACCTGTAAGACCAGAACCTATTTGAGTTGCTAATCTAATTCTTTGCGCTTCACCTCCTGATAAAGTTCCAGCACTTCTAGATAATGTTAAATATTCTAATCCTACATCAATTAAAAACTGTAATCTTTGATCTATTTCTTTTAATATCATTTCTGAAATCATTGCTTGCGTTTTGTTTAATTTTAAATTATTTAAATATTCTTTAATATTTCTAATTGACATCTCAGTTAGTTGATTTATATTTTTACTACCAACTTTTATTGATAAGATTTCTGGCTTTAATCTTGCACCATGACAACTATTACAAGGAGAATTACTCATATACATTTCATAAAAATCTCTCATTCCTTGAGATTTTGTTTCATTATGCCTTCTATCTAAAGTTGGCAATACTCCTTCAAATGGTTGTGTAAACTTTCTAACACCTGCATAAGATGAATATTCAAAATCAATTTCTTCATCACCTGTACCATACAGAATTTTTTCCATAAACCATCTTGGCAAGCTTTTTATTTTTTTATTTTTGATTTCAACACCATAATGTCTTCCTAAGCTTTCAAAATACATTTTTGCCATTGTATCGCCTTTTTTCATAGTACTTGCGCCAAATGCTTTAATACCATCATATAAAGTTTTATTTTTATCTGGTATAATTAAATCTTCATCCATTTTCATCAAATATCCAATTCCTGTACATTCTGGACATGCACCAAATGGATTATTAAAAGAAAACATTCTAGGAGTAAGTTCTGG
>CAZBMU010000034.1:0-13876 GCA_964493175.1 uncultured Clostridium sp. | reverse complement strand
TTTAAGTAGTGAAGAAATTGCAAAAATGATGGAAACATATTCTCAAAATAAAGATGCAAGTTATGACAAAAACTTAGAAAAGCTTGGTGCAGTAAATTTAGATAAGCCATCTGTAATAAATATTTATCCTAAAAATTTTGATGCAAAAGAAAATATATCAAAAGCAATAGAAGAATATAACCAAAAACAAAGAGATGATGGAAAAGAAGAAAATGTAATAAATTACACAGATATTGTTGGAATAATGATAAAATCTGTAAGTCAAATTGTTGATATTATAAGTTATGTACTTATTGCTTTTGTATCTATTTCGCTCGTGGTTTCATCAATAATGATTGGAATTATAACATATATTTCTGTACTTGAAAGAACAAAAGAAATAGGAATATTAAGAGCTATAGGAGCATCCAAAAAAGATGTATCTAGAGTATTTAAAGCAGAAACATTTATTATAGGTTTAATTTCAGGTATAATTGGGATTGGAATAACAGTTTTACTTACAATACCAATAAATAATATTATATATAAATTAACAGAAGTTAAAGTACATACGATGGTTCCACCTGTTGCAGGTATTATATTAGTAATTATAAGTATGTTATTAACAATAATTGCAGGATTAATACCAGCAAAAATGGCAAGTAAAAAGGATCCAGTAGAAGCATTAAGAACAGAATAAATTTAGTTAAATAAGTGAGTAAGATTAAATTCTTACTCATATTTTTAATCCGAATTACAAACAAGTGTTTACAAAACAAAAATAATATGTTATAATACAAACAAATATTTTATAAAGGAGGCGCAAAATGAGTGATAAATATGATAAAATATATATTGCAATTGATTTAAAAAGTTTTTATGCCTCTGTAGAATGTCAAGAAAGAGGACTAAATCCAATTACCACAAATCTCGTAGTTGCAGATAGTAGTAGAACAGAAAAAACAGTTTGTTTAGCAGTAAGTCCATCATTAAAACAATATGGAATATCAGGAAGAGCAAGATTATATGAAGTAATACAAAAAGTAAATAAAATAAACGCTAAAAGGAGAATTAATGCACCAGGAAATAAATTCACATGTGCATCTTATGATGATATTGCATTAAGGAAAAATAATGATTTAGAATTAACATATATAATAGCACCACCAAGAATGAAATTTTATATGGATTATAGTAGAAAAATATATAGTATTTATTTAAAATGGTTTTCAGCAGAAGATATTTATATTTATTCAATTGATGAAGTGTTTATAGATATAACAAATTATCTAAAAACATATAACATGATACCAAGAGAATTAGTAACAAAAGTTATTCAAAATGTATATGAAGAAACGGGAATAACTGCAACAGCAGGAATAGGTACAAATTTATATTTGTGCAAAGTAGCAATGGATATTGTAGCAAAACATATTAAACCAGATAAAAATGGAGTAAGA
Source organism: uncultured Clostridium sp. (assembly GCA_964493175.1). Lineage (GTDB taxonomy): Bacteria > Bacillota > Clostridia > TANB77 > CAG-508 > CAG-269. The sequence continues at coordinate 12,437 of CAZBMU010000034.1, read as the reverse complement.
ATTGCAGGACTAGATGAATTAACATATAAAAAATTACTGTGGAATCATAAACCAATTACAGATTTTTGGAGAGTAGGAAAAGGAATATCTAAAAGATTAGAAAAACATGGAATCTTTACAATGGGGGATGTAGCTCGTACATCAATAAAAAACGAAGAATTATTATATAAATTGTTTGGAATAAATGCAGAATTACTAATAGACCATGCTTGGGGATATGAACCTTGTACAATGGAAAGCATAAAATCATATAAACCAGTAACAAATAGCATAAGTTCTGGGCAAGTTTTGCATTGCCCATATAATTATGAAAGCACTAAAACAATAATTAAAGAAATGGCAGAACTATTATCCCTAGATTTAGTAAAAAAGAATTTAATAACAAGTAAACTAGTATTAACAATAGGATATGATATAGAAAATCTTACAAATCCAGAAATTAGCAAATTATATTTTGGAGAAACAACTTTAGACCATTATGGAAGAAAAGTACCAAAACATGCACATGGAACAATAAATATAGATCACAAAACATCTTCTACAAAACTTATTACAGATGCAGTTATTAAATTATATGAAAAAATAATAAATAAAAATCTAGTTACTAGGAGAATAAACCTTACTGCAGAAAATGTTGTAAATGAAGAAAATTATATAAATATAAAAAAATATGAACAAATGAATTTATTTGTTGATTATACAGAGTTACAAAAACAAAGAGAAAAAGAGAAAACAGAAAAAGAATTACAAAAAACACTTTTAAATATTAAATCAAAATATGGTAAAAATGCAGTATTAAAAGGAATTAATTTTATTCAAGGTGCTACAACAAAAGAAAGAAATGAACAAATTGGAGGACATAAAAGTTAGGAAGTGTTATATATGAAATATGATAAAAAATATGAAGATATTATAAATTTAAAACGTCCAATATCAAAAAAACATTCACCCATGTCATTATATGCAAGGTCGGCACAATTTGCACCTTTTGCAGCATTAACAGGTTATGAAGATGTAATAAAACAAACGGCAGAGTCACATTTAGCAAAATATGAAAATTGATGGTGCAAAAGTGAAATATATTAATTAGTTAACAAACTTTGTAATTGACATAATATTATAATTATGATAATATAAATAAGGTTTCAAATTGCATTTGTGGTGATTATGTAGTATAGACAAAAGGAGAAAGAGGTGTAGACAATGAAAAAACTTACAACATTTTTTTTAATTTTGGTACTTGCTATTACTTGTTTTGTTGCATGTACAAAAGGCAAAAGTTCAGAGACTAAAAGTAACGAAGGATACATGACCAACAACAATATCTGTACACAGGATGAGTATGAACAGACATTGTTTGGTCAACCAATTTCGGAGGAGAGAAATGGCGAGATACGGCTTGGTATAAAATGTACAAGTGATATATATGCTAATCTTACCATTTATGAAGCTCAAAATTGTGAATATGTACCTATTTTTTCATGTCCTGCTGTGATTGGACAAAATGGACCTGGAAAGCATGCTGAAGGTGATACCAAGACACCGCTTGGAACATGGGTTATTGGAGAGGCTTATGGCATCAAAGAAAATCCAGGTGCTTTACTTCCTTACACTCAAGTGACAGAAGATATGTATTGGTGTGCTACAGGTAATCATGGAACTAAGTACAATCAGCTTATATACAAGAGTGATGAACCAAACGCAGATTACTCTGAAGATGAGCATCTTATTGAGTATCCGGGGGTATATGATTACTTTATTGATTTAGGATACAACAAAGGATGTGCACCTTATGCAGGCAATGCAATCTTCCTTCATGTTTGGAGAGATCCGGATCATTATACAGGAGGTTGTGTAGCTGTATCTGAAGAGAATATGATTGAAATTCTTAAGCTTTTGCCAGCTGGAACAGTTGTAACAGTATACTGAAAAATAATAACAAATCACCACAAAAAGCATCCCTTTTAATAAGGGATGCTTTATTATATATAATATTTATATGTATATAGAAAAAATAAAAAAAATTTTTAAAATACTATTAAAATAAAATAATTTATGCTATAATAAAAAAAATTAGGAAACATCAATAAAAATAGGAGGTAAAAGTAATGAGTGGACATAGTAAATGGCATAATATACAAGCAAAAAAAGGAAAAGCAGATGCTGCTAGAGGAAAAATATTTACAAAACTAGGGAGAGAATTATTAATAGCAGTAAAAGAAGGTGGACCAGATCCAGCAGGAAACTCTAAATTAAAAAATGTAATAGCGAAATGTAAAGCAGCAAATATGCCAAATGATACAATAAATAACGCAATAAAAAAAGCAGGAGCAAGCAATGAAAATTATGAAGAAATAACATATGAAGGATATGGACCAAATGGAGTTGCAGTTATAGTAGAAACTGCAACAGACAATAAAAATAGAACTGCTGCAGATGTAAGACATGTATTTGATAAGGCCGGAGGAAATTTAGGAACTACAGGTTGTGTATCATACATGTTTAATAAAAAAGGTATAATAGTAATAGAGAAAGAATCTACTACAATGGATGAAGATGAATTAATGATGCTTGCATTAGAAGCAGGTGCAGAAGATTTTGAAGCATCTGAAGAAATATATGAAATAACAACTTCAGCCTCAGATTTTACGGCGGTTCGAGAAAAACTAGAAGAAGCAGGTTTAGAATTTTTAGAAGCAGAGGTACAAATGGTACCAACAACAACAGTTAGTTTAGATGAAAAAGCACAAGAAAAAATGGAAAGATTAATTGAACGACTTGAAGAATTAGATGATGTTTCTAATATATATCATAACTGGGATGAATAGGAGTTGTTATTATGAATCAAAAGAAAAATAAAATGTTATTAATATTAATTATAGCTCTATTAGTAATATTACTTATTGGAGGAATATTATATGCAGTTATTGCAACAGACTTATTTAAAAATAAAAAAGATTTATTTTTTAAATATACATTAAATACATTTGACGAAAAAAATGGAATAATTAATAATAATTTAGAGAAATACCTAGAAAAGAAAAAAAATACACCATATGAAAATAATGGAAAATATACAATGGATATTGGTACTGGAGACACAACATCAAGTTTAAATAGCTCTAATATAACGTTTTCAGGACAGGTAGATAGTCAAAACTCTAAAATAAAACAAGATATAAACTTAAATTATTCAGAGTCTGTTGTTTTTCCACTATCTTTTAGAAAAGTAAATACACAAATTGGTATGCAAACAAAATATGTTGGAAATAAATATTTAGTAATAGATACTGAAAATTCAAATAATACATTTGAAAATACAGATATATCATCTATTAACGAAACATTAACAGGAAAAGATAAAATTCAGGATATTAAAAATATAGAATTAACAAATGAAGAAAAGGAACGTATAAAAAATACATATATAGATTTATTAAAAAAAGAATTAGGGAATGATAAATTTTCTAAAGTTAAAGAAAACGGAGCAAATGGATATAAATTAACATTAACAGGAGAAGAAATAAAAAATATAATTACAAAAATTCTTGAAAAATTAAAAGAAGACCAATCTACAATAGATAAAATAAACGAATATATAAAAACAATTAAAAATTCTTCAAAAATAACAGCAAACAATATAGATGAATATATAAACCAATTAGAAAGTGATACTAGTTTTAATGAAGAAAAGATAGAAATAACGGTTTTTACTAAAAAAAGAAAAGTTGTTAGATTAGTTTTTTCTACAAATAATTATAAAATAGATTTTGAAAAAGTAGAAAATGCAGGAGATATTAAATATCAAATAGCTTTAGAGTCATTAGAAGATGAAAAAACAGCAAAAATTTACTTTAATTTCAGCTTCTCAGGGATAGCTAGTATGCAAACTATAAATGAAGTTTATGAAATATCTATTGAAACAGAAGAAGGAAGATATAAATATAAAATAGAAGACAATATAAACTTTATAGAAAATGCTAAAATTGATGATTTTACAGATGAAAATTCTATAATATTAACTAATTATAATAATGAAAAAATTTCAGGATTTTTAAATAAGGTAATTAATAGAATACAATCTGTAAATAAAGAACAAATGGAAGAAATAGGATTAGAAGAAAATAATAATCCATTTATAGAAGGAATTTTAGCGCCAATAATATCAATACAAAATCAAACAAATTCATTTAATAATATGATGGAAGCAGCAAATCAGGTAAATGAAGAAGAAATAGCAGATTTTAATAAAAAATATGAAGTTTATGAAGCTACAAAACAATTACCACAAACAATAAAAGGTTTATTATCAACAATTCAACTAAACAATGAAGAAGCAGAAGATGATAACAAAAAAATAAAAGAAATAAACTTTAATGGTGAAGAGTATGACGCAAGTGAACAAAACATAGCATTTATTAAAGATGATATAAAAGATGATAAAGAATATAGAGTAGATTTTGAAAGAGACCAAGACTCTGGAATAATTTATAGAGTAGTTATTAGTGAAAGATAGTTCTAATATAAAAAAAGAAGCATATATTATTATATGCTTCTTTTTGATGTCCATTTGGGACAAGAAATTAGTATAAGGAGATAAAATTTTATGAAATATACAGATGAAATATTAAGGTATTTTCCATTAAATATATATAATTTAATAAAAGATACATTAGAACACAATACAAAAATAGAAGAAGATTTACAAGAAATAAGAATTCGTACAAATAAACCAATTATTTTAAAATTAGTACAAGCAGATATTATAATTGAATATATAGTTAATACAAAAGAAATTTTACAAATTTTAGAGAGACTATGCGATAATTCAATTTATAGCTATAAAAATCAAATTTGTGAAGGATTTTTAACTATAAAAGGTGGTCATAGAGTTGGAATTTCTGGAACAGCCGTAATAGAAAATGATAAAATAATAAATTTAAAATACATAACCAGTTTAAACTTTAGAATAGCAAAAGAAGTATTAAATTGTAGTAATAAAATTATAAATGAGATAATTGATGTAGAAAATAATACTATATATAATACCTTAATTGTATCTCCTCCAGGAAAAGGAAAAACAACAATGTTGAGAGATTGTATAAGAAAAATAAGTAATGGTATTCCAAGTATGAATTTTAAAGGAAAAACATGTGGGGTAGTTGATGAAAGAGGAGAAATAGCAGCAATTTTTCATGGGATTCCGCAAAATGATATTGGAGTAAAAACAGATGTAATAGATAATATATCAAAATCAAAAGGAATGAAAATGTTAATACGTTCAATGGCACCAGAAGTAATTGCGTGTGATGAAATAGGCTCTAAAGAAGATATAGAGGCTATTCGGAGAAGCAATAATTTCAGGTGTTAAAGGTATTTTTACTATGCATGGTAAGAATTTAGAAGATATAAAAAGAAATAAAGATATAAATACATTAATAGAAACAAATCAAATTGAAAAAGTTATATTCTTATAATTATCTTTTAGTTCTAAAATGAAATATTATGCATATAATACTAAAAACATAGAAAGGACAAGTTATAAATGATAATAATTAAATATATTTTTTTATTTATTATTTTAGCAATTTCAACTTTAATTGGAAAATTTGTATCTAGAAAATATGTTTATAGATTAGATGAATTGGAGGAGATGCAAAGTGCTTTAAATATTTTTAAAACAAAAATTAGATATACATATGAACCTTTACCAGAAATATTTAATGAAATATCAAATAATTCTAACAAAAACATTTCAAACATTTTTAAAACAGCTAAAGAAAAAATGAAACAAATGCCGGCAGGTATTGCTTGGGAAGAAGCAGTAGATGACAATATATGTAATTTAAAAAAAGAAGATATTATAATTATAAAAAAATTATCAAAATTATTAGGACAAACAGATGTAGAAGGGCAAATAAGTCAAATTGAATTAACTGAGAAACTTTTGGAAAAACAGGTAAAAGATGCACAAGATGAAAAACAAAAAAATGAAAAAATGTATTTAAAATTAGGAACAGTAATAGGAATAGCTATTGCAATTATTTTAGCTTAATATAATTGTAATTAAAGAGAGGAGACGACCTATGAATATAGATTTATTATTTAAAATAGCCGCAATTGGTATTTTAGTTGCAGTTCTATATCAAGTTTTAGTTAGGGCTGGAAGAGAAGATCAAGCAATGATGACAACTTTAGCTGGTTTGATAATTGTTTTAACTATGGTAATAAAAGAAATAAGTCGGTTTATTTAATACAGTTAGAACAATATTCAATCTTTAATAATAGACATGGAGGATACGAAATTGGAAGTTGTTAAAATTATTGGAATTGCTCTTATTGCTTTAATTATAATTGTTTTATTAAAACAATATAGACCTGAGTTTGCAATTTACATAAGTTTATTAACAGGGGTTTTAATTTTAATTCTGGTAATGGACAAGTTAACAGGTATTATAAATTTATTACAGTCTTTAGCAAATAAAGCTTCAATAAATACAACATTTTTATTACTTTTAATAAAGATAACTGGAATAGCATTTTTATCAGAATTTGCTGTTAGTGTATGTAAAGATTCAGGAGAAGGTGCAATTGCAAGCAAAATTGAAATAGGAACGAAAATTATTATTATATCTATGTCAATTCCAATAATATCAGGTTTATTAGAAATAATATTAAAAATTTTACCATAGGAAAAGGAAAAGAAATACTAATGAAGAAAAAGTTTTGTTTTATTATTATAATAATAATTATAATTTTTAATATAAATATAAGTTATTCAGAAGATAATATTTTAAAAGAGCAACAAGAAGAATTTAATATAAATACATTTATAAAAAATGCAGAAAAATATGAAGGGGAATTTTTCGAAGATATAAATCTTAATGAAATACTTAAAAGTGCAATAGAAGGAAAAATTGATAATTCAACATTATTTAATAAAATATTAAAATTGTTAGGGAAAGAAATTTCTGAAAATATAAAAGCAATTATTAGTATTTTAGTAATAATAATACTGCATAGTATTTTAAAATCTATAAGCGAAAGTTTGGAAAATGAAAGCATATCAAAGATTGTTTATTACGTACAATATATTTTAATTGTAACAATTATAATGACAAATTTTACAGATATAATAAAACTTACGCAAGACACAACAAACAACTTAATAGGATTTATGAATTTATTAGTACCATTACTAATTACACTTATGTTATATACAGGAAATTTGACAACAAGTAGTATTATAGAACCTATTATTATTTTTATTATTAATTTTATAGGTAATATAATTCAAAGTTTAGTAATACCAACAGTTTTAATTTTTACAAGTTTAATTATAATATCTAAAATTTCAGATAAAGTAAAAATTGATAATTTATCAAATTTTTTAAAATCAAGTATTATATGGTTTCTAGGAATTACAATGACAATATTTGTTGGTGTAATTTCTTTAGAAGGCACATTATCTAGTAGTGTTGATGGAATTTCAGCTAAAACAACAAAAGCAATTGTAAGTTCTACTGTACCTATTGTAGGTAAAATACTAGGAGATGCAGCAGATACAGTTTTAGGTTGTGGACTTATTTTAAAAAATGCATTAGGAATTGTTGGAGTAATAATTGTTATAGGAATATGTATAATGCCAATAATAAAATTATCAATTTTAACAATATCATATAAATTACTATCAACTATAATACAACCAATTACAGATAAAAAAATAACAGAATTATTAGACCAAATTGGAGATGTTTTTAAAATTTTTTTAGCAATATTAAGTTCTGTAGCATTTATGTTAATTATCGGATTAACGATGGTTTTAAAAATGTCAAATAGCAGTATGATGTATAGATAAAAAGAGGAAATAATATGATAGAAGTTTTAAGTTTATGGGCAAAAAATTTAGGTGTAACAATTGTAATTGTTTCAATTTTAGAAATGCTTTTGCCAAATAATAAAACAAAAAAATATATAAGAATGGTTTTAGGAATTTTTCTATTATTTAATATAATATCACCATTAATTCAAAATAAAGAAAAATTCAATTTATCTGAAATTGATTTTAGTAAATATGAAACTACAGAAACTACAATAATTGACCAAAAAAGTATGGATGAGAGAATTAAAGAACTATCTGAAACTGAATTAGAAAAAGATATAGTAAAAAAAATAGAAGAAAAAGGGTATAAAGTTTTAAAATGTAAAGTTACAATAAATAATAATGAAAACAGAGATATAAAAAAAATAAAAATTGTTTTTGAAAAATCAAATAATAAAAAAAATGATGAATTAGAAAAAAATGAAAATTCAGAGAATAAGATTATTACTGAAATTGAAAAAATAAAAAAAATTGATACAAAAATTAAACAAGATAATAATTCTGACAATTTGATTGAATCATTAGAACCTACAAGAGAAGATATAAAAAATGTTAAGAAATTTTTAGTGGAAGAATATGAGGTGAAAGAAAAATGTTTAGAGATAAACTGAAAAGTTTAATAGACAAAAATGAAGAAAATATTAACGGAAATGATAAGAAGAAAATTGAAAGTTTAGTATTTTTAGTAGTTTTATTAATTATAACAGTTGTAGCAATTAATATTATTTGGAATGAAAACAAAGAAAAAACTACAAAACAAGAAATAAATGATAAAACAAAAAAACTTGCATCTGAATCTGTAGCCCAAACAAATTCCGAACGGAATAACACGGAGAAAATTTAGAAGAAAAATTAGAAAAAATCCTTTCTAAAATTCAAGGTGTTGGAGAAGTTAATGTATGTTTAAATTATAGTGAATCTAGTGAAATTGTTGCAATGTATAATGAAAATTCAAAAGTGAGTAGTACAGAAGAAACAGATACATCAGGAGGTATAAGAAAAATTGAACAAAAAGACTCACAAAAAGATATAATATATAAGGAGAATGATGGAGAAAAAACACCTATTACTCAAAAAGTTATTGAACCTAAAATAGAAGGTGCAATTATAACTGCAAAAGGTGCAGGAAATACAAATGTTAAAACTAACATAATTCAAGCAGTAGAAGCAGTTACAGGATTGGCTACTCATAAAATTCAAGTTTTTGAAATGCAATAATATAAAAAAGGAGGATATACTTATGAAAAATTTATTAAAAAGAAATCAAGTTATTATTTATGTCATAGCTATTATGATTATGGCAGCAGGGTATTTAAATTATAGTGTAAACCCAGACAATAAATCATTACAAACAAGTATGCAATTAGAGAAAAAAGATGATACTCAGTTGGCAGATATAGGAGATGCAACATTGGTTAGTAGTAATGATATAGTAGAAGAAAATAAGAATGAGTCAAATAGTGTTGATACAGTAGGTGAAACTGAAAATATTGAAAGAAATAATAATGATTATTTTGCTAAATCTAAACTAGAAAGAGATACTATGTATTCTCAAATGTTGGAAACTTATGAAAAAGTATTAAATAGTAATAATTCTTTAGAAACACAAAAACAATCTGCTACTGAAGAAATTACAAAGATTAATAATATAAAAAATAGCATTATGATTTGTGAAAATTTATTAAAAACTAAAGGTTTTGAAAATAGTATTATTTTTGTGAATGGAGAAAGTGTAAGTGTAATAGTTGGTAGTACAGAACTTAAACAAGAAGAAGTTGCTCAGATTCAAAATATTGTTTCAAGAGAGTTAAATGTTGATATTGAAAATATACATATTGCGAATAAATAAAAATTAAAAAAATCTTCCAAAAAGTGTTGTAAAAAATCGAATTATTGATATAATAATAAAAAACACTTTTAGGAGGATTTTTTATATGTTAAAAAAAGTAGGAATATTAGCAAATGGAGGCGATGTATCAGGCTTTAACGCTGTTATAAGAGCTATAGTAAAAACAGCAGAGAATAATGGAATAGAATGTTATGGAATAGTAGATGGTTATAATGGTTTAATAAAAAAAGACTATCAAGTACTATCTACTGCTGCACATGGAGAAGCACTTGGAATTTTGCCAAGAGGTGGTTCAATAATAGGTTCATCTACAAATGCAAATATATTTAACTATAAGGTAGTAAATGAAGATGGTAGTATAGAATATAAAGATTTATCAGACCTAGCAATTCAAAATATTAATGAATTTGGATTTGATTGTATATTTACATTAGGAGGAGATGGAACACAAAAATCTGCTAGAGACCTTTCAACAAAAGGAGTCAATGTAATTGGAGTTCCAAAAACAATAGACAATGATGTTGCATGTACAGAAATAACATTTGGATACAATACAGCAGTATCAGTTGCAATGGAAGCAATAGATAGATTACACACAACAGGAGCTACACATCATAGAATAATGGTATTAGAAGTAATGGGAAGATATGCTGGATGGATAGCTTTAGAAGCTGCAATAGCTGGAGGTGCAGACGTTGCTTTAATTCCTGAAATTCCTTATAATATACAAAAAGTTGCAAATAAAATTGAAAATAGAATAAGAAGAGGTAAAAGATTCAGTATAGTTGTAGTAGCAGAAGGTGCTAGACCAATAGATGGTGAAATGACAGTAGCTAAAATTAGAAATAATGGAAAAGGTGTTGATAACACAAAACTAGGAGGAGTTGGACAAGTAGTAGGAAAACAACTAGAAGAATTAACAGGTTTAGAAGCTAGAAATACAACACTTGGATATATGCAAAGAGGAGGAACTCCAACAGCTTATGATAGAGTATTATCTACTAAATATGGAACAAAAGCAATGGAACTTGCTTTAGAAGGTAAATTTGGAACATTAGCAGTAATAAAAAATGGTAAATTAGATTCAGTTTCATTAGAAGATGTTGTAGGAAATAATAAAGAAATTGGTGCAGTATCAGGAAATACAGAAGAAAGTAATATTAGAAAAATTACAATGGATCATGATTTAGTTAAAACTGCAAGATATGTAGGAATCAATTTAGGAGATTAAATAAAAAAATAGTAGGAATAAATTTTTAATCCTACTATTTTTTTGTTGAAAATTAATCTTTTGGAATAAAAGCAAATCTGAGTGATGCAATTTGATAAATAACAAAAAAGTTAACATCAAATATCCGCATTGTTATAAATGCAACTAAAATTGAAAAAACAATATTTTCAATAAAAAATGAATACATATCTATGGCATCTAGTATTGAAAAGTCTAAATTAAATGTTATTTGTACATTGTAAAACGAATATACATATACTACAAATAATATAATAGTTACAAAAATATCAATGCTAAAAAAAACAACACCTTGATTTGCAAATCCAATACTTTCAACAATAATACTTATTTGAAAATAGATAATCCATTTGATTAAGCTTTCAATCATAATGTGTCCTCCTACTTATTTAAGTGTATGGCATAGTCTATTTACAATAAATTAAAATAATTATATCATATTTACATAAAAATTACAAATTTAAGTAAATTTTTAGAAAACTATTGTATTTTTTTAGAAAATGTGTAATAATAGTAACATAATATTAAAAAACAATAAAAAAGAGGAGTAAATTTATACTTAAGTATAAGAGAAAAAGGTCATCGGCTGAAAGCCTTTAACTAAAAGGTAAATTGAATGTAACTTTTTTGTTGATATTCTGAGAAACACAAGATTTAAGAATATTCGTTTAAGCCACGTTAAAAGCTAACTAAGATATCATTACATTTGATGATAATTAAGGTGGTACCGTGAGATGTTTAACTCGCCCTTAAATAATAGGGCGAGTATTTTGTTTTTAGGAGGATATAATATGTTAAAAGAAAAATTTAATCCAAGCGATTTTGAAAGTAAATTATATAATAAGTGGGAGGAAAATGGTTATTTTAAACCTAGTATGGATAAAACAAAAGATAGTTTTTGCATAATGATGCCACCTCCAAATGTAACTGGTAAATTACATATGGGGCATGCACTAGATGGCACAATTCAAGATATTTTAATTCGTTTTAAAAGGATGCAAGGATTTAATACTTTATGGCTTCCTGGATCAGACCATTCTGCTATTTCTACAGAGATGAAAGTTGTTCAAAAGTTAAAAGAAGAAGGTAAAACAAAACAGGATTTAGGTAGAGAGAAATTCTTAGAAGAGTCTTGGGCTTGGACACATAAATATGGTGGAATTATTCAAGAACAGCAAAGAGCTTTAGGATGTTCTTGTGACTGGGATAGAAATAGATTTACTTTAGATAAAGGAATGAGTGATGCTGTTTTAGAGCAATTTGTCAAACTATATGAAAAAGGTTTAATTTACAAAGGTACAAGAATGGTAAATTACTGCCCAAGTTGTAAGACTTCAATTTCTGATGCAGAAGTTGAATATAAAGAAGAAGCATCACACTTATGGCATATTAGATATGAAATTGTTGGGGAAAAAGGAAAGTATGTTGAGGTTGCAACAACAAGACCTGAAACAATG
>CAZBMU010000033.1:0-14059 GCA_964493175.1 uncultured Clostridium sp. | reverse complement strand
TTCCAAGTTGGCTTAGTATTAGCTAGTATCTCATCAGAATTAATAATTGCTGTTACATCATTAGTTTGTTGATTATATATATACTCCATTGTTATTACAGGTGGTTTATCATCTATTCCGTGTTATTTCGACTTCAACTTCTGCTATGTTACCTAAAATATCTTGAACTTGTGTATAATATTTTGAATTTGTATTATATACTTTTGAATAAGATAATTTGTCTTTACTTAGTTTCCATGTTGGTTTAGTGTCTTTTAATATATTATTAGATTTCATTATTGCTGTAACTGTATTATCTTTTTCATTATATATATATTCCATATTAACTTCAAAACTATTCTCTACACTAGATTGAGTCTCTTCAGCATTTGATACCAAAATTATACTAAATATACTTATTATACATAATACTATAATTTTTTTTATTTTCATATATATTTTCTCCTAATCATTCTTTTTCTAATTAATTATATCATATAGATTTTTTCATAACAATGTAAATTTTTTCTTTTATAATCTACTGCTCTTTTACTGTATTTAATGCTTCTCTTATTACTTTATCCATATCGTAATATTTGTAATTTCCAAGTCTTCCTCCAAAAATCACATTTTCTTCTTTGTTTGCTAATTCTTTATATTTTGCAAACAAATTATTATTTTTTTCATCATTTACTGGATAATATGCTTCATCTCCCATTTTCCAATTCATAGGATATTCTTTTGTTATTACTGTTCCTTTGCAGTTATTAAATTCAAAGTGTTTATGTTCTATCACTCTTGTATATTTTTGGTCATGGCTTGTATAATTTACAACAGCATTTCCTTGGTAATTATCTACATCTTCTAATATTTCATTTTCAAATTTTAAAGAACGCCATTCTAAATTTCCAAATTTGTAATCAAAGTATTCATCTATCATTCCTGTATATAGAATTTTTTCTGCTAATTCATTGTATTTTTCTTTGTTTTTTAAATAATCAACACCTAACTCTATATCTGCATTTTCTAACATTTTTTCAATTATTTTATTATATCCACCTATAGGTATTCCTTGATATCTATCATTAAAATAATTATTATCATATGTAAATCTTACCGGTAATCTTTTTATTATAAATGCAGGTAATTCTTTGCAGTCTCTTCCCCATTGTTTTTCTGTGTATTCTTTTACTAATTTTAAATAAATGTCTTTTCCTACTAGAGATATTGCTTGCTCTTCAAGATTTTCAGGTTCAGTTATTTTAAATTCTTCTTTTTGCTCTTCTATTTTTTCTTTAGCTTCTTTTGGTGTTACAACTCCCCATAATTTTGAAAATGTATTCATGTTAAATGGTAAATTGTATATTTCTCCTTTATAATTTGCTATTGGTGAATTCACATAGTTATTAAATTCTACAAATTGATTTACATATTCCCATATTTCTTTATCACTCGTATGGAAAATATGTGCACCATATTTATGTACATTTATGTTATTTGTTTTTTCGCAATAGATATTTCCGCCTATATGGTTTCTTCTATCTATTACTAAGCATTTTTTTCCTTTCTTTCCCATTTCATATGCAAATGTTGATCCAAATAATCCTGCTCCTACTATTAAATAATCATATTTTTTCATAACTCTGTTCCTCCACTTTCTTTTTATTTTACTTTAAATATTTCTCTATTTTTATTATAGTATTCTTTCATTGCTTGCGTTTGTTTTCCAAAAGAAAAATGCCCTGCAATTGTATTTTCTGAAACTATTATTGCTCTACTATCTGATAATAGGTAATTACACAACTGTATTTCATCCCTTCCCATATTGTTTCCTATTCCAACTTCAAATCTTCCCATATCTTCCCATAATTGTCTAGAAAATAATATTATTCCTATACTAAACCTTATAGAACATATAGAATAACTAAATGGTTGTTTTGAAAATTCTTCATCTAATTTATCAATATTTCTAAGTTTTTCTTCAGTTTCTCCCCATAAAAACTTTGCTATATCAGGATTTACAACTACTTTTCCATCTGTATCCCAATTATGTAAGGCTCTTCCAAACTTTCTTTCATATTCTTCTAATAATCCTGTTTTTTCTAGCACTCTAATATGTGCATAGCCACTTATTGGTAAAAGTGGTGCTACAAATCCAACTCTATAAGTAGATTTTTCTTCTGCCACTTTATAGGTTTTTGCTAGTTGTTCAAATACATTTTTTGTTACAAAAATATCTTCATCCATTTTATAAATCATTGTTGCTTTTGGAAATAAGCTAATAGCAATGTTTTGAACTAAAGTTACTTTATTTTGTTTAACACTTAAATATGACCAATTATTTTTTTCTGCTATTTTTGCTAGTTCATCACTATACAATCCTGAAGAAACTATACATATATCTATATCTTCTGGAACATGTTTTTCTAATCTTCCAAATACATCCTCCCATAAAAATTGCTTATATCCCGCTAAAACCATACACATCTTGTTTCTATCTTTTTTTCTGTCTATAAATGTATATTTTCCCTTTACTCTTTTCTTTTTGTTTCTCTCTTTTCTTATTTTTCTTACATTTCTAACAAAATTTACACATGTTTGATTTTTTGCTATTTTATCATATAAGCTCATTGTTTGCCTCCTATATTTTAATAATTTCTACTCTATCATTTACTTTTTTTATCCTATTATAGATGTTTTCAACACTCTTGTCTTCTACTTTTGAATACTTAATCATTTCTTTTCCAATTGATTTGTATTTGCTTTCTGCTAAATTATGAATTTTAAATATTTCAATTTTTTCTGCTTTATATTGTTTTATAAATTCAAGTATCTTTTTAATATTATCATCTTTTAAAGTATATTCATTAATAAGTGGTATTCTAAAAATAATATCTTTTTTGTTTTCTGATAATAATTTCATATTTTGATAGTATAATTCTATATTACCATTTAAGACTTTTTTACATTCAATTGGATTTAGTATCTTTATATCTACTATATATTCATCCACATAAATCATGGATTTTTGTACAAGCTCTGTAGGTGTTTGTAGTGCTGTTTCAAAACATATATTTATTTTTTCCTCTTTTATTTTCGTTAATAGTAGCTCTAGTTCTTCTATTTGAAGTAATGGTTCTCCTCCAGAAAATGTAACCCCACCATTAGTCATATCGTAATATTGCTTGTCCTTCATAATTTCTTTAAATAGCTCTAAATCATCTATGTCTTGCCCAAAAACTCCATGTTCTCCTGTACTCTCATTAATATATTTAGTTGGATTAAAATCTATATTTTCTGGATTTGCACACCATGGGCATCTTAAGTTGCAACCTTTTAAAAAAATTGTTGTTCTGATTCCTGGACCATCATGTAAACAAAACCTTTGAATATTAGATACTCTTACCTTCATTTTTTAATGCCCTTTCTATTAATAAATCTTTATAACTATCTGGTAAATCATTGAAATATGCACTAAATCCCCATACTCTTACTATTAAGTTTTCGTATTCTTTTGGGTTAGCCTTAGCTTTTATTAATATTTCACTGCTTGTAACATTCATTTGCATTTGGAAAAATCCTATTTTTATACTTACCATTAAAAAATCTATCATTTTGTCAAAGTTATCTTCTATAAATGATGGTGTTATTAAAAAGTCAATAACATTTCCATTAAATCTATTGCCATCATATTCAAGTTTTGAAGCAAATTGTATTAATTCTGTATAAGATACAGATGGTTTATCTGAAGAAATATGTACTCCATATGGCTCTCCATTTTTTCTTCCATCAAAAGATGCTGGTGCCGTTTCAGCTTTTATTATATATGTAGGAGCACTATATCCAAATTTGAATTTACCTCCTAACCTATTTGTTTGGTTATTTAATACTTTTGCAGTAAATTCAGTTATTTCGTTAGATAAATCTATTATTTCTTGCTTTTCTGTTCCATACCTATCAGGCTGTTTTTTTAATTCTGTTAATATTGCTTCATTGTTTTCAAAATTGTTTTTACGAATATCGTTTAATTGTTTTAATGTATATTTTTTATCTTCATAAACAAATTTTTTTACATTATATATACTATTTACTGTATTTCCTAATGATACAGATGTAAATCCATAGTGATTATACTTTGCACCACCATAAGCTACATCTTTTTTTAGATTGTTACAATCATCTGTTAAAAGTGATAACAAAGGAGCTTCTTCCCATGTTATTTTATTAATTTCGTTTGTGAAATCTATTAGGTATTTTTCTAAGTATTCTTTATATTTACTAATAAATTCTTCGTATGTTTTTAATTTTTCAACATTCTCTTTTTCTAGCATTTCAGATAATGGATCCATATAAACAAGTGAATCAATATTATTTTGTTCAGTTGCTTTTCCCACCATAAGTGGTTCCCAACATGCTGCTGTAACATAGTTATATGCATCTTTTTCTTCATATCCAAAACTTATTAATTTTGGAATTATTACATCATCATTTGAAAATAACGGACAACCAATTCCTGTTTTTATACAACGTAATGATAATTCCATTAAATCTCTTGGAACATTTTCTGTTACTCTTAAAAATACTTTTGGATCTGGTAATTGTAACTCTTCCATTGCTTCTATAAACATATATGTTAATTCATTGCAAAAATACGAACCGTCTTGTTCTTTTCCTCCAAGTATTATAATTTGACCAGTATCTCCCATTAACACATTGCTTTTGAACCAAAATTTTTGGTGTAATATTTTACACATTTCTTTTATCATTTCTTTTGCATCTTCTCTAGTTAAATTGTTATGTTCTTTATCAAAATTATAGCTTTTCTCTAATATTTTATCTAATCTGCCTAATCCGTTTAGTCCATGCCCTAATTGCCATAACAATTGGTTAAAAAATAATATTCTTTGTATTGATTCTTCAAATGACTCTGCTTTTTTATCTTTTATATTTTGCAAATATTTAATCGTTTTATCTTTATTATTTCTATTGCTTTTATTAATTGCTTCACATTCTCTATCTATATATTCTTCAATTCCAATAAGCAATTCTCTTTGTCCATTTTTATAATCACATTCTTCCATTGCTTCATTATTTTTTTTCATATCTTCCAAAGAGTAATTCAAAACTCTAGAATAATCAACTGTTACATTGTCTATTATTCTATTATCTCTATGTATGGTCTTAAATATATCTATATTGTATACAAATCTGTCTTTTGCATTAATTTTTATTAACACTTTTTTAAATATCTTTCTTGCTTGTGCTCCTTTTAACTGCTTATTTGGTGCATAAAATTTAAATAATGCTTTTATTGCAAATATACCAGTTTTAAATAAGCTTTTATATTTTCTTTTATATCTAAATACTAATATAATATAAGCCAACAATGTTTTGCTAAAGTTTTTCACTATAAAATCTTTAACTTTTTGCATTTTTATATCCTCCTAATTTGTTTTTTATTCCGCCTAAAATCTGACCATATAAATCTTTTAAAAAGCTATATTTTAATATTATTAACATTAATACATAAACAATTGCTCCTGTAAGTATTTGTATTGCAGTATTAATTACACTTACCGGCATATATTTTGTAATTGTTATAACTACTATAAACATTATAATACCACTTATAATACATTTTACAGACAATTCTAGTATTTCTATTATTCTAAATTGTTCTCTAAAGTATCTTAATTGTATTCCGAATATAACCAGTTCTGCAATTACAGATGCAATAGCAGCTCCAACGCCTTTAAAATAGTGTATTAATATTATATTAAGAATTAAGTTTACTATTGCTCCTATTGTAACTGATATTGTAAAAATATTTTGTTTTCCTATTTGTACTAAATATTGAACACCTGTAACTCCATTTAATCCTATAGCTAGTAATATTGGAGCTGTAGAAATTAATATTGGAGTTACACCTTCAAATCCATCTCCATAAAATAGTGGTACAAAGTTTTTAGCTACAGCTATTAGTCCAAACATCATTGGAGTTGCTAAAAACCATACAAAATTAAATGATTTTTTTAAACACTCTTTAACTTCTTCTTTATTATTTTCTGCATAAGCACTTGCAATTCTTGAATTCATTACAAGTTGCAATGCACTTATAGCTGTTAATGCTGCTTTAACTATTTTTTGTGCTTGCTCGTAATATCCAACCTCTGACATATCTTTAGTAATTACACCTATCATAGTTTTATCTAAAACTGTATATATCTGAATTGCTATTTGTGGTACAAATAATGAAAGCGTTGGTCTTAAATGTTTTTTTAGCTCTAATTCTTTTATTTTTATTTTTTCTAAATATTTTGGTAAATATAACCACAATGTTAAATTTCCTATTAGTTCTGAACCAACATATATAGCAAAATATTTCCATAAATCTGATGGTGTTTTTATTACTAAAAAGATCAAAACTAAACTTAATAATTTTACTACCAAATTTCTTATAACTGTTTTATCAAACTCTTCTATTCCTTGAAACAACCAACTTATATCAAATAAGTTAGCTACTAATTGTACTATTAATATTCTGTAATAAATTGCATATTCTCCTATCCTTCCATAAACTAGGTAAAATAACAAAATTGAAATACTAAGTGTTATAGTACGTATAGTTACAATTTCCCAAAAAGTTTTACTTCTTCCTTTTTTATCTTGTTGCAAATATGCTATTTCTCTTTGTCCATACATTGAAACTCCTAAAGTTCCAAATAATATAAAATATGTTACAATAGAAATTGTATAACCATATATTCCTATTGGCTCAGCACCTAATACTCTGGATAAATAAGGTGTTGTAATTAAAGGTAATAATATAGTAAGCATTTGGTATATTAAATTATATATGTAATTTTTTGCAATACTTTTTTTCAAAAATCTCATTCCTTTTTATTAGTCTTTACCTGGATTCCATCCTGGTTTATATATTTCGTGTAATCCAGTTTTTCCTTCTTTTGCATCTTTTATAGCTTCTTTTATCATTTTGTATCCATATTTTTTGTTTTTTCCGTAAAGTAAAACTGCTACTCTAAATTTAAATGGTACTTCTATACAAGCAACTTTAAAATATTTTTCATCAAAATTACATTTTATAAAGTCTAATGTATTTCTAACTAAGTAATATAATTTCCATTTTACAATTTCATTCATTTTACTATGTGGTGCATCATGAACTACTTTTATGTTTGGCACGCATATTATTTTTCCTAATTTAGATAATCTATAACTATGTTCTGTATCATCAAAATAAATAAAGTAATCTTTTTTAGTTAAATCTGTTTGTTTTAGTTTTTCTTTATTTATCATTGTTCCAACATAAGAAAAAGCATTTATTTCAAATTCTTTTTCATAATCTTTTATTTTAGAATATGGTTGAGCTATTCTATTAAATGGTTTTGTAAGTATTTTTCTTCTATGTGAACAGTCTATGGTTTTTGCATCACTTTTATAAACTGTTCCACATATTGCAGATAAGTTGTCCCCATTATGTTCTTCTAAATATTTTTTTGCTAATTCAAAAGCATTTTCATTTGGATACGCGTCATCATCTGCAACCCAAATCCACTCCGCATCAAATTGTATACTATTTTTTAATCCTTCATAAAATCCACCGCTTCCACCAGTGTTTTGTTCTAAGTTTATAATTTTTCTTTCTATTTCACTCTTTTCATTTTTCCATTCTTGCTCTAAATATTCTTTTGTATTATCAGTACTGTTGTTGTTAACTACTAATATATATTTTGGTTTTTCGGTTTGTTTTTCATAAGATTTTAATGCAATTTTTAGCTTATCTAACCTATTATATGTGACAATTACAACTCCAATATTCATTTTTAATTCTTCCTTTATTTAAAATTTTATATCAATTTTTAGTTTATCAACTAAAAATCTATATATTTTTATATATACTAGTGGAATTCCCCATTTATAAAATAATGAAACTCCCCAAAATGCTATATGTTTAAATCCTTTTTTTATCGAATACCTTAATGTTAAAAATGGTGATTTTCTCCAATTTGTAAAATTATTATCTAAATATAAAATTGTTTCTTTCAACATTTCTTTCATATTTACAGTTTTATCATAAGACACTCTATACATAACAGATGTACCTAAATGCAAAAATGCAAAAGTGTCTAATATGTATTTCATTTCTTCATATTTTTTTGATTCTATATATATTTTTTTTACATCTAGTAAATATTTTTTCAAATTATTTACATCTTGTCTATTTACTGAATGTATTTGTGAATCATATCTTAAATAATAATGATATAGCACTTCTGGAACAAATGCTATTTTATTTATTTTTGTATAACAGCTTGCCAAAAACATTGTATCATTAAATCCTCTAAATGGCAAAAATCTTAAATCTTCTATTTTTTCTCTTTTATATACTTTATTCCATGGAGCTGGATTAATAAATAGTAAGTAATCATCTTTTGGGTTTATTTCTTTTACTGTGTTTCCAAAGTTTATCATATTTGTTGCAACTACTTTATTTGTTTTTAAATCTATTCTTTCAAACCCACATACAGCTAAATCTGCATTGTTTTGTTTTGCTGCATTGTATAATTTCTCTGCCCAAGTAGGTTCTACCCAGTCATCTGTATCAACAAAAGTTACATATTCGCCAGTGGCTCTTTCTAATCCATAATTTCTTGTTGTAAATTCTCCTCCATTTTCTTTATGAAATGTTTTTATTAGCTCAGGATATTTTTTCTTATAATCCTCAATTATCTGTGGCGCACTATCTTTTGATCCATCATCTACACATAGTATTTCTATATCTTGCATAGTTTGGTTCACTAAACTGTCTAAGCATCTTGGTAAATATTCTTCTAAATTATAAACCGCTGCAACTATTGAGAGTTTTATATTTTTCATTTTTTATTCCTTTCATTAATAACATTTTCAATAGATTTTTTATTAATTCTATTATTATCGAAAACAATAATGGTATAACACAACCAATAAATAAGTATATTATCCATATTTTACCTGAATATGAAGTAACAAATTTTGATATTACTTCTGGATTTGTTTCATTTATAATTTTAGAATATACAACATCTACTAGTTTTACACTTGCAAAGTGTAAAGACATAATAGAAAAAGAATGCCTTCCACATAATTCAAAAAATTTATTTAATAATGGAATTTTTTCTATTATTTTGGCAAAACTTAAACAAAAAATTATTCCTATAAATGTTACTATATAAAACATATATGGATTTATAATTTTTTCTCCTGCTAGTTCAATTACCATATGTGTTCTAAATACAATGAATAACAACAATGATGTTGAAATTATAAAAATTGGTATTATTATATATAATTTATCTAGTTTTTTAATTTTGACTCTATATTCTCTAAAAAAGTACCCCAGTGTACATACTGGTATAACAAGAAATGATGTATGTATATGGTATATTAATTTTAGTTTATTAATATTTAAATATACTCCTATCCAACCATATAAAAAAGTAATAGTTATTATGCAAAAATACTTTATAGATTTTTTGTTTTTTAAATAATTAAATTTTTGAAATATTTTTTCTGTAATCTTTCTTGATAAATATATAATTCCCCCAAACAATGCTGTAGATATTATTATAGTCGGAATAAACCATAATACACCTGCAAATAATTCACTACTGTTAAAAGTTATACAATTTAATACAGGAACTATGTAGTCTTCTAATTTAATAAACAGTTGTGTATTTGGATTATAAAAATTATATTTTATAAAAAAGTTGTGTAATATAATTATAATAATTGAATAAAACATATATTTTATCCAAACACTTTTTATTCTATTCCCTAAATTTCCATATGGATTATCACCCCATTTTTCTTCGTTGTAAAAATATGTTGCAATAAAATAAAAAATAGCTAGATGATACAAATATACAAACTCGTGTATTGGTTTATTTGGCGTTACATGACCAATTACTATACTTATAATTCCTATTCCTTTTACTATATCCCATATAATTTCTCTTTTTTTCATCTTTTCTCTTTTCTTCATTATTTATTTTTTTCTAGTTCTTCAATTCTTTTCTTAAGTATTGAAATCTCTTGGATTAACATTATATTGTTTTTATTTTCATTTGTTATTAAAATTGTTAAGTCAAATATTAAATATAAAATAATAAATATCGCAACACTAAAAATCATATTAATAGGAACCTCAAATCCTAAAAAATTAGATATGCTTTCAATTAAATTTGGTACTAATAAAGAAATTATTAATAAAACTCCTGTTATTCCCCAAAATATTAAATACCCTATTCTCATATTTTTTCTTTTTACTGCCTTTAATATGAAGAAAAGATATATTAATAATATTATAATTAATGCCATTTTTAAAGTTGTTTCCATTATTTTCTACCTCCCCTTCTAAAACTTATACTATCTATAATTATCGCAAGTAAAACTTTTAACATATAATCTACTGTTTTTCCAAGTCTTATAGATGAAACACCACCTAGCCTTTCATTCATACTTACTGGAACTTCTTTTATTTTATATTTATTTACTAGTAATTGTACAGTTGATTCTGGTTCAGGATATTCAGTTGGATATTCTTTTGCAAACTTTTCTATCACTTTTTTATTCACGGCTCTAAAACCAGATGTTGGATCTGTTATCTTTTTTCCACAAAATATTTTTATAAATAATGAAATTATATTTGAACCAAGTCTTCTCATAAATGTTGATTGGAATTCACTTGATGTTTTATCTAAATATCTTGTTCCAATTACCATATCAGCTTGTCCTTCTATTATTGGTTTGCATATTTTAGATACATAGTTTATATCGTGTTGTCCGTCTCCATCAAATTGTATCGCAATATCATAATTATGTTGAAATGCATATTTATAACCTGTTTGTACTGCTCCTCCAATTCCTAGATTTCTTATCAGATTTATATGTTTTAAATTGTATTCTTGTATTATTTTTAATGTATTATCTTTTGAGCCATCATTAATAACAATATAATCTATATTTTTATTATTTATTTTATTATATTCTTCTATTTTTTTACATGTTTTTAATATGTTTTCTTCTTCATTGTATGCTGGTATTATTAATAAAATTTTCACTTAAATTTATTCTCCTTACTATATAAACGTTTGCATTGTGTGTAAAATTACGACAAATTGTAGCATTATGTTTACTGCATATAAATTTTTTTCATCTATATCAATTCTTTTTTTATTAACCAAAAATACACTTAAAATTATTATTGGAATAAAATATCTTCCTTGCAAACCTTCTATGATTTTTGTTCCTATTTGTCCTGTTACAATTGTTGTTGCAGAAATATACATTGCTGTTAAAACTAATAAACTCATTGCTCCCATAATGCATATTACCAAAATTTTTTTCCATATTTTTAAATTTATTTTTGATTCTTTTATCCATAATGAAATTATTAAACATGCCATTAAACCTAGTGAGATAAATTCTGGTACCTGTACTCTTGCTCTATATAAATTATTTCCTGCTGCAATACCACAAAATAAATTATTAAAGTATTCTATTATCGTTCTAAACATTACAATTATATAATATGCTGGATATGTTAAGATCCATTGCTGTTGTTCATTAGTTTGTCCAATTCCATAATACTCATATGCAACTAATTTCATCCATATATAAGTTCCTAGTAAAGTTAAGAATATAATTATTCCATTTCCTATAAAATATTTCTTTTTATTTCCATATTTCTTAACTGGTATTAATAAGCAAATAAAAATAATTGGCAAATATGCCATTTTGCATTGTCCTATAATTATACTACTACCTAATAATACTAAATAATCTTTAATATTAATTTTATCAACAATATGATATACTTGAAGAACTTTTGCTATTAATACCAATGTTATACCATTTAAAATTGTATCTGCAGATAATGTTACTGCACTTGTTAAATTAGCCGGTAATAATGCTAATATTAATAAAAATTCTTTCTTAAATGGTATAATTTTTATTGCATAAGCACACATAATCATCCAAGCCACAAATCCAAAAATTCTAGCTAGATTTGCTATTATTAATGGTTTCAAATTAAGTTTTAATCCAATAAACATTCCTAATGCTTGAGGAATATATACAACAGGTGAATACCCTCTTGTACCTGCAAACCCATATCTATCTGTTACTTCATCCATATTTAAATTCAGTTCATATTTTTCGGGCAAATCGTGTATTTTTATTGAGCCATCTTCATTTTTTGAATTTACTAATTCTATAAATGATTTAGGAACATTTTTTTGAATGCATTTTCCTTCATCATTTAAATCTGTGATAAATTGGCCTGTTGCAACTTCATATGTTTTAAAAAAATGTTGCATTTCGTCACTTCCATTTTTTTGAGGTGCTACTATCAAAAAAGTTATTCCTAGAATTGTTGATAAAACAATAAATAATATATAAGAATTTACTGTTTTTACTTTTATTAAAATGATAATTATACTTATAATAAATAAAAGTGAAATACTAATTCCCCAGTATAAAAATTTATAATTGTCGTTTTCAAATCCTGTATTAATACATATATTATTATATATATAAATCATATACATTATAGAAAATGTAATTAATATGATAAAAGAAAAAAAATCTTTTTTATGTTTTATAAGGTTTTGTTTCAAATTAATTAGCATTAATTTTATTCTCCCCTCTTGTCTTTATCTTTTAAATCTATTTATATAAAATATTTATATATAGCATATAATGGTGATATATTTAATAATAGTAATATTATAGGAATTTTATATTGTACATTTTTTATTTTTATATAATTATCTTTTTTACAAAAACATAATAAAACTAAAAATATGATTGGTATAAAATATCTTCCTTGTACTCCTTCTACTAAATCAGCTCCTACAATTGTCCATGATAAGTATAATCCTGTTTCAATTAACAATATTACACAACCTATTAATAAACTGCAATATATTTTTTGTTTTGTATTAAATGCAAATTCATTTTTTTCAACAAAACATGAAAATATCATTAAAAATATAAATACAGTTATTATACTTTTAGGTACTTCAATACAAAGCCATCCTAAAAGATTTCCCACAGATTGATATATATATTTTTCTCCTTTTAAATCGAAAGTATTTTTTAACGTTTTTAAATATTGTAGAGGATTCGAAATAATTCCATTTAGTTGTCTTCCAAAGTTAACAGAATTCTCTTGTTCATATTCTTGTGTATTATCAATATTACTATTAGTAGAAAATATAAAATATCCGCACTGACATAATTATTGATAAGATAATTGTTGTAGTTATTAATATGATTTTTGTTTTTTTCGTTGTATTTTTAGCACGCACAAATAATAATACTAATCCAATTAATGGTAAATAAACATATTTTGATATAGCTATCAAAATACTTAAAAATACAAGTAGAATTCCTTCTTTTTTTTCTATACTTTCTTCTTTAAAAATTAACTTTACAGATAATGCTATAAATAGCATTGCTAAAATATTTACTAAACAATCTGAAGATGTAGATGTAGCTTGGTGCATAAACATTGGCATAAATATAACTGAAGATATAGCTAATTTTCCAAAAGGTATTATTTTTATAGCAAAGTATGTAGCTATTAAAAATACTATAAAATTCATCATTTGAGCTAAATAGCATCCATATAATATATTTAGGTTTAACACTCTAGATATAATAAATCCTAGAGCACCAAAAATATATAAAAAAAACGGATAATTTCTAGCTGTATTATTTACTTCAACTTTATTCTCATAATCTGTTTTTTCCCCTAATGCTATATATAATTCTCTATACTTATTAATATGTGGTTTTATATTAAATACCAAATCACGTGGCACTTCTGTATTTTTATTTTTCTCATTTATAAACTTTCCTTCTGAAACTTCATACGTTTTCCATAAATGAGCTCCTTCATCTGGAACATGAGATGGTATCATAAAAAACAAATATACCATACCAAGTGGTATCAATAATGATATTATAATTTTTTCAATTTTTTCTTTATTATTTTTTAAATTGTATAATAATATTA
>CAZBMU010000032.1:0-14108 GCA_964493175.1 uncultured Clostridium sp. | reverse complement strand
CTTCGTTTGGTCGCTTACGCGGACTTCTCTATTTTTTATATTTATATATTTTTCAATCTAATCAATCATAAATAAAAAAATAATGACACCCTCATCATCTAGGAGTAGTGCCAAATTCACCAAGGAGTGTCCCAAAATCCCCGTTAGGAGGAAAAAAGGTTTGTCCCCAAATCCCTCTTAAAAATAGTTAATAGGATTCACATAATCTCCATCAATTCTAATACCTAAATGCAAATGAGGACCAGTAGTAGCACCATTTGTAGGGTTACCATTTGAATCATGATATTGGTTACCGAAGAACCCCATAAATATACTTAGGTCCAACTTGTCCGAACAACTTGTCCTTGCTTAATTTTATCTCCAACTTGTACTATAAAATTTGGATCACAATGGCAATAACTAACTTTAAAATTATCAAAAGAAAGGGTAATTGTATAACCACCTGCACCAAGAAATTGGCAAAATGTAATTTCACCATCATGAACAGCAATAAATTTTGTACCCTCTGGTGCAGGAATATCAATACCATAATGAAATGAAGAAGCACCACCTGTTGGTGCTGTTCTTTTGCCAAAAGGAGAACTTATTCTTGTATATCCAGGAATTGGCCATACAAAACCATTAGGGTTAAAATCGATAATTTCAGAATTTATGGAATTATAAGAACTTGAAATCCCTAAAGTTGGAATAAAAAAAGTACAAATAAAAAAAGTTAAAATTGTAATAATAATTATAAAATAATTAAATAGTTTATTTATAAATAACACCTCTCATCTTAAAATTTTGACAACATTTTTAATATAAAAAATAAGCTACTATAACTAGAGTATAGTAGCTTAAAAAATGGCAGGGGTAGTAGGATTCGAACCCACACAGGCGGTTTTGGAGACCGATGTGCTACCATTAACACTATACCCCTATAAAAAAATCATAATCACAATTAATATAATAGCATAAAAAACATATTTTAGCAATAACTTTTCTTAAAAAATATTGACTTTTTAAGAATATGATAATAAAATAAACAATATTAAAATAAATGGACAGAGGAGGAAGATATAATGTTAAAATCTATGGATACACTAGTAGCACTTTGTAAAAACAGAGGAATTATTTATCCTGGTTCAGAAATTTACGGAGGTTTAGCAAATACATGGGATTATGGACCTTTAGGAAATGAAATAAAAAATAATGTAAAAAATGCTTGGAGAAAGAAATTTATACAAGAACAAAAAGATATTGTAGGTTTAGATGCTGCAATATTAATGAATCCAGAAACTTGGGTGGCTTCAGGCCATGTAGGTGGATTTTCTGATCCTTTAATTGATTGTAAAGAATGTAAAACAAGACATAGAGCAGATAAATTAATAGAAGAATGGGCACACAAGCAAGGTAAAGATATGATTGCTGATGGTATGACAGATGAACAATTAACAAGCTTTATTAATGAAAATAAAATTTCTTGCCCTAGTTGTGGAAAAACAAATTTCACAGGAATTAGAAAATTCAATTTAATGTTTAAAACTTTCCAAGGAGTTACAGAAGATTCTACTGCAGAAATATATCTAAGACCAGAAACAGCACAAGGTATTTTTGTTGATTTTAAAAATGTTATTAGAACATCAAGAAAGAAAATGCCAATGGGTATTGCTCAAATTGGTAAAGCATTCAGAAATGAAATAACACCAGGAAATTTTACATTTAGAACACGAGAATTTGAACAAATGGAATTAGAATTTTTCTGCAGACCAGGAACTGATTTAGAATGGTTTAAATACTGGAAAGATTATTGTGAAAAATGGTTATTAGACTTAGGAATGAAAAAGGAAAATATAAGATTAAGAGACCATTCAAAAGAAGAATTAGTATTTTACAGTAAAGCAACAACAGATATAGAATTTAATTTTCCATTTGGTTGGGGAGAATTATGGGGAATTGCTGATAGAACAGACTATGATTTAAGTAAGCATATGGAACACTCTAAACAAGACTTAAGTTACCAAGACCCAGAAACAAATGAAAAATATGTACCTTATGTAATAGAACCATCACTTGGAGCAGATAGAGTAGTACTTGCATTTTTATGCAATTCTTATGAGGAAGAAGAAATTGCTGAAGGTGACGTAAGAACAGTGTTACATTTACATCCAGCTATAGCACCATACAAATTAGCAGTACTTCCACTTTCTAAAAAATTATCAGATAAAGCAAATGAAATATATAATAAATTGGCTAAAAAATTTATGTGTGATTATGACGAAGCAGGAAGTATAGGAAAACGTTATAGAAGAGAAGATGAGATAGGAACACCTTTCTGTGTTACAGTAGACTTTGATACTTTAGAAGATGAAAGTGTAACAATTCGTGATAGAGACACAATGGAACAAGTAAGAGTAAAAATAGATGAAGTTGAAAAATGGATAGAAGAAAGAATAGAGTTTTAAAATAGGGATTAAATGAGCCTATTTTATGCTCAAAATGTATTATATTATTTTTTATTACATTACTCGGTTCCTTACATAAAACAAGAATCTCTAAAATTATTTTATGGCACCCTTTCACTTAGTCCTCACAGCAAAGCTGTTCGACGCGAACATTTTCCATAAAATAATTTAAGAGATTCTAATTTTACTTCAGTCACATTCGTAATTACATGCAAAATAATATAATACATTTTGCTCTGAACATCCTTCATTTCATGTCTTTTTCATATAATTCCTTAATTGGAACATCTTTTTCTTCAAAATTATCAACAAAACCAATTTTTGCAAATTCAGTATTAATACTTTGAATCCAAACAGCTCTTTCTTTATAAAAAATATCAAATTTTTTATCACTATTTAAAATACTATTTAGTCTTTCATAATTCATAAATATACCTCCAACTTAATATACTATTAAAAGTATATCCAATATTAGCCAAGCTTATAACTAAAAAGTTTGACTTATTTATGCTTTTAGGTTAAAATAAAATAGTACAAAAAGGAGGAAAATATGAAAATACAATATAAAGAAAAAATATTTGAAATTGAAAAACCTGAAACTATAAATAATTTATTAAAAGAAGAAATAGAAAAAAATGAGTACCCAGTAGTAGCAGCTATTTTTAATAATAAATATGTTAGTTTAGATTATAAATTAGAAAAAGATGGAGAAATAAAACTAATTGATAATTTATCAAAACAAGGTATGAGAATATATAGAAGAACTCTTATATATCTATTTGTTATGGCATCTAGAAAATTATATCCAGAAAGTAATGCAACAGTTAATTATTATTTAGGAAATGCAACATATTGTGATTTAGGAAATATAGAAGTTACAGAACAAATGGTGGAAGAACTTGAAAAAGAAATGAGAAATGTTGTTGAAAGTTGCCTACCTATAAAAGAAATTGTTATGACAAGGGAAGAGGCAGAAAAATTTTTTGAAGAAAACAATACTAATAGAGGAAAATTACAATATGATTTATTATCAAATAATGAAATTCGTATGAATCTTTGTGGAGATTATTTTAACTACTGTTATGGTATTTTAGCAAATAATACAAATACTGTAAAAATGTTTGATTTAATAAAATATGATAAGGGACTTTTAATAATGTATCCTACTTCACAAAATCCTAAAAAAATAGAAAGAATAATACAAAGTAAAAAAATAAACTGGGCATTAAGTGAATATAATGATATTCACAGAATTTTAGATATAAATACTGTATACAAATTAAATGGAGCTGTTGAAGAAAAAAGAATTAAAGATGTAATTATGTTAGATGAAGCTTTACATGAAAAGAAAATTGCAAATATTGCCGATAAAATAGCGCAAAACAGAGATATAAAAATGATATTAATTGCAGGGCCTTCATCATCAGGAAAAACTACTTTTGCGCAAAGACTTGGAATTCAGCTTAGAATTAATAAAATAAAACCAGTTACAATATCTGTAGATAATTATTTTGTTGAAAGACCAGATACTCCTAGAGATGAAAATGGAGATTATAATTTTGAAGCAATAGAAGCAATAGATTTAGAACTATTTAATGACCATTTAACTAAATTACTAAATGGAGAAGAAATAGAAATGCCACATTTTGACTTTCATGTTGGTACAAAAGTATATGATGGTGAAAAAATGAGATTAAATGATGATGAAGTTTTAGTTATAGAGGGAATACATTGTTTAAATGATAGATTAACAAAAAGTATTTCTAAAGAACAAAAATTTAAAGTATATATAAGTGCACTTCCAGTACTAAATATGGATAGATATACAAAAGCATCATCAACAGATACAAGGTTAATTAGAAGAATAGTTAGAGATTATCAATTTAGAGGATATTCTGCAAAACACACAATAAATAGTTGGCCTTCAGTAACTAAAGGAGAAGTAGAAAATATATATCCTTTCCAAGAAGAGGCTGATGCGATTTTTAATACTTCACTTATATATGAATTAGGAGTATTAAAAGGAATTGCAGAACCACTATTAGAAGAAATACCAGAAGAAGAACCTGAATTTGCAGAAGCACAAAGACTGTTATCATTATTAAAATATATAAAAGTAATACCACAAGATATGGTACCAACAAATTCATTACTAAAAGAATTTGTTGGAGGGGGAGATTTTAAATATTAATGAAAAGTAGAATATTTACAGAAATAGATGAAGAATTTGTATGTGAAAACTGTGGAAAACAAGTAACAAAACTAGGATATTCTTGTAGAAATCATTGCCCATATTGCCTTCACTCTAAACATGTTGATAAAAATCCTGGAGATAGGCAAGAAGAATGTAAGGGAGATTTAGAGCCAATAGGAGTAGAAATTAATAGCAAAAAAGGTTATGTAATTATTTTTAAATGTAAAAAATGTGGAGCAATAAGAAAAAATAAAGCTGCAAAAGATGATGATATGGATTTAATAATAAAATTAAGTTCTAATGTTTGAGAGGGATTCAGGGACGCCCCTTTTTTCCCTCTTTTGGGGATTAAGGGACACCCCTTGATTTTTTGGCACTACTCCTCTGAGGAGATGGTGTTATTATTTTTTTATTTATGATTGATTAGAGTGAAAATTAGAAATTGTTAATTATTAAAATGAGGGATGTTCAGGGCAAAATGTATTATATTATTTTTTATTTCATTACTCGGCTTCCTTCATACGCTAAGAAGTTGTTATATTAGAAAACGAGCCTCTTTCACTCAGACCCTTTCGTACCTCAAGTACCGTGAACATCCCTCATTTTCTAATATTACAACTTCTAAAGCTTTTCCAGTCGCATTCGTAATTACATGCAAAAAAATATAATACATTTTGAGCATGAAAGCGGCACATTTTAATAATTTAAAATTTCTTTTTAAACGAAATGAACGATTAAATAAAAAAATAATGACACCATCTCCTCAGAGGAGTAGTGCCAAAAAATCAAGGGGTGTCCCTTAATCCTCAAAAGAGGGAAAAAAGGGGCGTCCCTGAATCCCTCTGAATCCTATTTAAATTTTCCTATTCAAATTTCCACTAGTAAAGTCTTTTCCTTTGAATTTTCGTTCATTTAAAGCAGTTTGAACAATAGAATTTATTTCTTTAATTGACTCATCTAGTATATCAATTCTAACAGAATCAACATTAAAACCATTTGAAGAAATAAAAGTAGTTTTATCATTAAAAACAGTTGTTACAGTTTGAATATTATCTGGCAATATTCTAAATTTTGCATTTAATCTATCTTTTAGATAATACTTATTATCTAAATTACATTTAGCTTTACAATCAGGATAGCATTTATCTGTTTCTCCGAAGTAAGCAATAGTTCATATTCATTAATGGAGTTTTACCATAAACAATTAATTCTTTTTCTAAATAATTATAATTACTTAATTCAGATATAGTAAATTTATCTAATTCAGGTGACATTGTATAAGTACTAATTCCTAATTTTTTTAATTCCAATACAGTTTGATTATTAAACACATTAAAGGTATAATTAGCAATTATTTTCAAATTTTTATTTACATCTTTAAATAAATCATTTAAAGCTACAATTGTACATAAATTAGATATTACAAATCCATTAATATTGTATTTTCTTACCGCATTTTCACTATGTGAGTAGAAAAGATTTTTATAATTTCCTTTTATAATTGTTGGCATATAAATATATGTATCAAATTTTTCACTAATTGTTTTCAAAATATGTTCATATTTTTTATTAGAAAAATATTTTAGAGGAATGTAGACATTGTCAATATTTTCTAATTTTGAATAATCTAAGTTTAGATTTATTAAATTTAGAAGAATAGATATTTTTTTTCGTTTTGATTGTTTTTTTGTAGCTATTTGTTTTTTATATGCAAGATTTAGATTTTTATTTATTTTTTCTGGCAAATTTCTATGTATGTTAGATATTGCATATTTTTCCACATTTTCTAAAGCTTTTCGTCTTAATTCATTTAAAATACTTAATTTAGGTAAAAAAACATTTTCATCAAGATTTAATTTTATTTTCTTAAAATCGTATGGTGTTGAAGCAGTTTTAATAATCTGATTAATTACAGTTTGTCTATCTAAAGGTTTGTTTTTAGCTTCTTCTGGTATATAATCTAAACTATAAAATACATTTAAATTTTGATATTGTTTTAAATTATCTGAAGGAGTTATAGTTATAGAAATGGGTTCTGATTTTTTTATATTAATAGCAGCATTTAATAAAACTTTTTTATTTTCTTTTTTGTAACTTTCTTTAGCAGATTGTAATAAATTTTTAGATGAAATTTTATATATTTTATTTCCTAATTTTATATTATCTTTAATTCTACCAATTGTAACAGTTTGACCTATTTTGGTATCTTTTATATTTTTACTATTTTCCATAAGTTCTGAAACAGTATAACTTTTTGTTTCATTTTCAAAAGATATAGTATCTCCAATATTTATGTTCTCTTTTAGTTTTATAGTAATATAACCTTTGTTTTTATTATATTTTTCCACTTTTCCCAAAAATAGGCCCATATTATTTGGTTTATCTTTAAAAACAAGATTTTTATTTGCATCACTATCTAAATGTCCTACAGAAGAATTACCACGGTTAAAGGCTTGCAATAAGTCTTTTCTATCTTTAGGATCTATAATATAGGGTTTTTCAGATAATGCTAAGTCAATATATTTTCTATAAATTTTTGTAACTATAGCAACATATTCAGGAGATTTCATTCTTCCTTCTATTTTTAAACATCTTACACCAGCATTAATAAAAAGAGGAATATAATCTAATCCACATAAATCTTTTGAATTAAGTAAATAACCAGAATCAATTTTTTTATCATTTTCTAATAATTCATAAGGCAATCTACAAGGACCAGCACATTTTCCACGGTTTCCAGATCTTCCTCCAATCATACTAGAAAATAAACATTGCCCAGAATATGAAATACATAAAGCACCATGAACAAAACATTCTATTTCAATTTTGGAATTTTTACAAATGTATTCTATTTCATTTATAGAAAGTTCTCTTGATAAAACGACTCTTTTAAAGCCCATTTTTTGTAATTCTAAAACTCCATTTAAATTATGTATTGACATCTGAGTACTAGCATGCACAGGTAAATCAGGTAATAATTCAATTAATTTAGTTGCAAAACCAATATCTTGAACAATTATTGCATCAATTCCAAATTCGTATGCTTTTTTTGCTAATTCAAAAGCATTTTCAAATTCGTTATCTTTTATTAAGGTATTTAAAGTTAAATTTGTTTTTACGCCACGGATTTTAGCATATTCAATTGCTTTTTTTAATTCTTCCATATTGAAATTATCAGCAAATGCTCTAGCACTAAATAAATTAGCGCCAAAATAAACACTATCAGCACCATTTTGTACTGCAGCTTTCAAACATTCGAAATTTCCGAACAGGAGAAAGTAAATCTATCATAAAAACCTCCTTAAATACTTAATTTTACATATTATATCATAAAAAAATAGTATAAACAATATGGTTAATATTACAATAGATAATTGATAATTAATTTAATTTATTGTATAATATAATTCAAAGTGAGGTAAAAATGAAAGGTACAATTATTGAAAATATTTCGAATTTATACAAAATAATGTGTGAAAATGGTGAAATTTTTGAAGCAAATGCAAGAGGAAAGCTTAAGCAAGAAGAAATAACACCTGTTGTTGGAGATAAAGTAGAATTTACAAAATTAGATGAAGTAGGTAAAGCTGTAATCGAAAAAATTGAAGAAAGAAAAGTATATATAAAAAGGCCAAAAATGGCAAATGTTACTCAATTAATTTTTGTTGTATCATCAAATGATCCAAAACCAGACTTATTAATGTTAGATAAAAGTTTGGCATTTTCAGAGTATATTGGAACAAAGGCAATTATTGTTTTAAATAAAATTGATTTAGATAAAAAACATGAATTTATTCAAATAAAAAAAATATATGAACAAATAGGTTATAAAGTAATTGAGACAAATGCAAAACAAGGTGATGGCATTAATGAGCTAAACAATGAGATAAAAAATAATATTAGCGCATTTTCAGGAAATTCAGGAGTTGGTAAATCAACATTAATAAATGCAATTTTTAAGAAAGATATTACTCAAGAAGGAGAAATAAGCAAAAAAAATAAAAGAGGAAAAAATACAACAACATCAACAAAATTGTACAAAGTAGAAGATAATACATATATATCAGATACACCAGGGTTTTCTACATTTGATATAACAGAAATAGAATGCAAATATTTGGCAAATTATTTTAAAGAATTTAAAACTGAAATTGAGCAATGTGAATATATAGATTGTTCACATTTAAAAGAAGAAAATTGTGGAATAAAAAAAGCTTTAAAACAAGGAAAAATATCACAAGATAGATATGATCGTTTTTGTAAAATTTATCTAGAACTAAAAGAAAAGGAGGATAACAAAAAATGGTAGAAATATCAACATCAATTCTTTCTGTAAATAAGGGAGAAGAATCAAAAGTATTTTTGGAGTTAGAGTCTGCAAAAACAGACTATTTTCATTTTGATGTTATGGATGGTAAATTTGTTGAAAAAAATACATATAATAAAATGATAGAATATTCATCATATATAAAAAGAATTTCAAACTTACCATTAGATGTGCATTTAATGGTAGAAGATGTAAAACAATCAATTGAAGATTTTTTACCAGTAGAGCCAAACATTATAACATTTCATTTAGAAGCTTGTAGAAATAAGGAAGAAGTTTTTGATTTAATAAAATATATTAAAGATAATAATTGTAAAGTAGGAATAGCAATTAAACCAGGTACAAAAATAGAAGATATTTACGAATTTTTACCATATATACATATGTGTTTAATTATGACAGTTGAACCAGGAAAAGGTGGGCAAACGTTATTAAAAGAAACAATCAATAAAATTTTTGAATTAAAAAAATATATAAAAGAAAAAAATTTAGAAATTGATATAGAAGCAGATGGCGGTATTAATTTGGCAACTGCAAACGACGTAAAAAAAGCAGGAGCAAATATTTTGGTAGCTGGAACAGCTATACTAATGGCAAAGGATTATAAAGTTATAATACAAGAATTGAGGGATTAAGGGACGCTCAGTTTTTCCCTCTTTTGGGGATTAGGGGACACTCCTTGGAAATTTAGTCCAGGGTGGTAGTCCCCCTTTTTTTATATTATTTTTTATTCCATTACTCGGTTCCATACATAAAACAAGAATCTCTAAAATTATTTTATGGCACCCTTTCACTTAGTCCTCACAGCAAAGCTGTTCGACGCGAACATTTTCCATAAAATAATCTAAGAGATTCTAATTTTATTTCAGTCACATTCGTAATTACATTCAAAATAATATAAAAAAAGGGGGACTACCACCCTGGACTAAATTTCCAAGGAGTGTCCCCTAATCCCCAAAAGAGGGAAAAACTGAGCGTCCCTTAATCCCTTTTTGAAGGAATTAAACTATTAATTATAATTCCTAATCCACCTAAGTAAACAGCTAAGTTTACCAAAATATTAACATAAGGTATTAAAGCTAATATCCAAAAAGCAAGTGATGTTAATATTAAAATTCCAATTTTAATATTAGTTTTTTCGATTTTATATTTTTCACAAATAAGTTCGTTAATTGTAATTATGAAAACTGAAGTACTAAGTGCAAATGCTAAAATTAGCACTCCTGTTAAAATTAATGCAATTTTTGCTGTTATGCCTATTGATAATAATATTAATATAGCTAATATTGAAACTATTGGTGTTAATATTCCAAAGCCATATACTTTTAAAGGTTTTGTTTTTAATAATTCTAAAGAATTTTTTATGAATTTAGGTAATAACCTTAATAGTAATAGCCAAATTATTAATACTGTTGCAATTAAACCTCCTAAAGACATTATATATGATGTGATTGGAGAGGTGTTATTTTCTTTTTCTATTGATTTTGAATAATTTGTTTCACCATTTACTGAACCTTCAGGTATTGAAATTTCTTTTGAAGAATTATAATTTAAGTTACCATTTATAACACCTGTTGTTTCATTCTCTCCTGTTGAAAAATTAATATTATCTGCACCAACATATGCATTTCTTCCAACAACGCCACCATTAATATTTAGGTTATTAGCTGCAATTCTAATATCTCTATAAATATAACCATTTATATTAACAGTATCACCTGCTGCATATAAGTCATATATTACACCAGTAATGGTTAAATTTTGTGTTAAAGCAAATAGGTTACTGTAAATATATGCATCTTTTTCAATGTTAATGGTTTTAGCCATAATAAATGCATCTCCACCTATTTGTGAATTAATTGTAACATTGTTTGCTATAACGTAAAGATTTCCATCAATTATATAATCTATAACAACATCATTATCTACTATATAAACATCTTGTTTTTTCATAGTATCTTCTGGGGATTCATTTTGAGTTTGTTCGGTTGTCTCAGCTGCATTATCCTCAGTCTGTTCAGTTGTTGTATTTTCAACATCCTCAGTTTGTTCAACTGTACTTAAAGATTCCGGGTCTTCACTAGTAACTTCATTTTCAGCTCTTACAACTGGAATAGTAAGAGATAAAATAAGTACTAGAAATAAAGTAATAATTTTGAATTTGTTTTTTAACATAAATATACCTCCTAAAATTTTTTCTATGTAAAAAATATATATCTTTATTGAGTTTTTGTCAATAAAAAAGATGATAATTTATTTAGAATTATCATCAGTTTTTTTTATAAAGTAAGCACATTCTGAAAAAGAAATAGAAGAAGGAGAAACAGATGTATATGAGCATTTACCATCTTTTTGATAAATACAATTTAACGAACAATTAATATTTGTCAAAAAAATCACCTCTTAAATTTAATATGTGCAAAAAAAAATCATATTATGCAATTATTTAGAGGAATTGTAATATTTACAAATTGAATTAACTGAACAATTGTTACACTTTGGTTTTCTTGCAATACATGTATTTCTACCATGCCATACAAGTAAATGATTTATATCTTTTAAAGTTTCTTTTGGAAAAATTTTAATTAAATCTTGTTCGATTTTTTCTGGTTCTTTTTTATTAGATAAACCAATTAAATTTGAAATTCTTTTTGCATGTGTATCAACAGCAATACCTTTTGCAATTCCAAAAACTTCTAACATAATAACATTAGCGCTCTTTCTACCAACACCAGAAAGAGATGTTAATTCTTCCATAGTATGGGGAACTTCACCATTAAAATTTTCTAAAACTTGTTTTGCACATAGCTTTATATTTTTTGCTTTGTTTTTATAAAAACCACAAGGATGAATTATTTCTTCTAATTCTTTAATATCAATATTAGCAAAATCTTCTATAGTCTTACAGCGTTTAAATAATGCTGGAGTTGTTTTATTAACTCTTTCATCAGTGCATTGAGCAGATAACATTACAGCAACTACTAATTGAAAGGGTTCTTTAAAATCTAAACTACAAGTTGCATCTGGATAAGCTTCTTTTAATAATTCTACTAATTTAACTGCATCTGATTTTTTCATTATAATCATTCCTTTTTTTATTTATATTAATATTTTAATAAATTAATTATATTTAGTCAATGTATTTTACATAAAAAGGAACTAATAAAATTTAAAATTCATATTATATAGAAAAAAGGGAGGTAATAAAAAAATGTTTCATTTATTAAAAAAGACAATTGCAATACATTTAATAGGATTAGGCCTAGGAATATTACTAGTTTTATTACTTCCATTATCATGGTGGCTGTTTATAATAGGTGTAGGAGTGGTATGTGTAGGTATGATGTGGCTTGCATGTTAAATAATTTTAAAAGAAGGGGTGATACATATGACAGTTGTGGTAAAAAAAGTACCAAAATTTTTAAGAGGATTTGTAAAATTGATATTTGGAATTAAAGATTAAATTAAAACAAAAAAGAGCTAAAATTAAGCTCTTTTTACTTTTCCATTTTTTAAACATTTAGCACATACATGAATTCTTTTAACTTCACCATCTACTTCAGCTTTAACACTTCTTAAATTTGGTTTCCAAGTACGAGATGTTCTTTTACTTATATGAGAACGAGTAATGCTAAGTTTATTTCCATGACTAGCTTCTTTTTCACAAATAGCACATTTTGCCATATTTAACTGCACCTCCTAATTTCTTAATAAACTGACTATCATCTAGTTTAACACAAATTTATAAAAAAAACAAGTATTTTTTTAAATTTATAAAAAAATCCTTGCAAATTAAGAAAAATGTGGTATAATAAAAAAGCTATAAAAACAGAAAGGATTGAAAAAAATGAATTGTAAAGTAGAAAAAACAAAAAACGCAAATGAGGTAAAATTAGAACTAACAATAGAAGCATCAAAATTTGATGAAGCAATAAAAAAAGTATATTTCAAAAGTGCAAAATACTTTAATATACCAGGATTTAGAAAAGGAAAAGCACCAATGCAAATAGTTGAAAAATATTATGGAAAAGAAATATTCTATGAAGATGCATTTAATGAAGTAGCTGGAGAGGCATTAGAAGAAGCAGTAAAAGAAAATAAAATAGAAGTAGTAAGCAGACCAGACATAGATGTTAAACAAATTGAAAAAGGAAAAGACCTAATATTTGAAGCTGTAATGCAAACTAAACCAGAAGCTGAACTTGGAAAATATAAGGGTATAGAAATAGAAAAAATAGAGTATAATGTAACAGACGAAGACATTGAACATGAATTAGGACATATGCAAGAACATAATTCAAGACTAATAACTATAGAAGACAAACCAGTTGAAAAAGGAAATATAGCAACTATAGATTTCGAAGGTTTTGTAGATGGAGTTGCATTTGAAGGTGGAAAAGCAAAAAATCATGAACTAGAAATAGGAAGCAACACATTTATACCAGGATTTGAAGACCAAGTAATTGGAATGAAAATAGATGAAGAAAAAGATATAAAAGTAAAATTCCCAGAAGAATACTTCTCTAAAGAATTAGCAGGAAAAGATGCAACATTTAAAGTAAAAGTTCATGAAATAAAGAAAAAAGAATTACCAAAACTAGACGATGAATTTGCAAAAGATGTAAGTGAATTTGATACTTTAAAAGAATTAAAAGAAGATATAAAAGCAAAACAAGAAAAACAAAACGAAGAAAGAGCAAAATATGAAACACAAGATGCAGTAATAAAAAAATTATGTGAAAATGTAAAAGTAGATATTCCATCAGGAATGATAGAAACAGAAACAGAAAATATGTTAAAAGATATGGAACAACGTTTATCTTATCAAGGATTAAAATTAGAACAATATTTTCAAATGATGGGAAAAACAGAAGAAGAAGTTAAAAAAGAATATGAACCTCAAGCAATCGAAGCAATAAAATCAAGATTAGCATTAGAGGCAGTAATAAAAGCAGAAAAAATCGAAGCGACAGAAAAAGAAGTAAAAGACAAAATCAAAGAAATGGCAAAAAACTACGGAAAAGAAAATGATGAAGAATTTGCTAAAAATGAAAATGTTAGAAACTACATAAAACAAGGAATAGAATCATATCCGGAAAACGTACTGGAAGAAATCAAAGCAAAAGGAGTGTTTGTCGATGAA
>CAZBMU010000031.1:0-15345 GCA_964493175.1 uncultured Clostridium sp. | reverse complement strand
ATTTCCACCAATTTTTCCACCAACAATATTTACAGTACTTGTTGAATTGTTATTTTCATTTGTTCCTGTTGCTGCTTGGTTTCCACCTCCAAATACAGCATCTGTTATTTCTGTTCCAGTTCCATGTATTATAACATTTGTATCTCCATTTACTATTGCAGGTAAACCATTACCTCCTCCAAATACACTTCCACCAATCGTTGCATTTTTTACTTTAACATTTGTATTTGTTGTAACACCTGCCATGTTACCTCCACCAAATACATTATTTATTATATTTCCTTCTACTGTTATGTTTGTTAAATTAGTTACAGCATTGTTTCCTCCTCCATATGCATTTGTAACATTTCCACCATTTACAAATACATTTGAAGTCGTTGTTGTTCCTCCATCATTATTTCCACCATATACTGTTCCTACTGTTCCACCACTTATTTCTACATAACTATTATTTACTGTTCCTCCTTGATTATTTCCTCCATATACATTTGTAGCTGTTCCAGATTCAATATATACATGGCTTCCTGTAACTGTACCTGAAGTATTTGAACCTCCATATATATTATCTGCATGGCCACCTTGCAAATAAATAGCTCTTGTTGTATCTGATGAATTTGAAGTTATTAAATCAGCAGATTTCCCTCCATTAAATGCATTTGTAACATTTGCATGTGACAATAAATATACTTTTACAGTATCTGCTTCTGTTCCTGTATCATCTTCATTTCCACCACCATAAACATTACCAACTGTTGAATTATGAGTATTTCCTATATTTACAGTTATATTTCCATTTGTTACACCGTTTACGTCATTTCCACCAAATATGCTTGCATTTGGTAAATTACTACCATCTACATTTATTGTTGCATTTCCTGAAATTTGTGCTGTATTTGTACTTGTTCCTTGTCCTCCTGCAAATACATTTCCTACAATATTTATTGTATTTGCTATTGATGAGCTATCATTTATATTTACTAAAGTACTTCCAGAATCAGATTGGACTGTATATGTTTGAAATGTAAGAGAAGTATAATTAGTACTTGTATTTACAGACCATCCATTATTATATCTCAAATAGTAGTCATTTGTTTGTGTACCACCCCAAAAACTTGTTGTTGTAATACTAGTATAGAATCTTTTATTGTTACTATCATAAGACCATTCATATTCTTGATCTTGAAGCCCTAAACTAACTGTAGTTCCACCCCAACCACTACTAGAAGTAGTACAACATAAATATTTATTAGCTGCTGCATTATAAATTGTATATTTGTTTCCACTTGATGTAATTCTCCATAATGCTCTACTAGATGGTACTTCTGTTGTTGAACGCGTTTCATTTGCAACTGATGTTCCTCCAGAATTTGTTGATAACATATTATTATTGTTATATGTTATCAAATAATCATTTCCAGATACTATTGAAGAAGCTGTATTATAAGTAACTGTGGCTTGACCTCTAACACTTCCTTGCTCACTACCACCATAAGAATTTCCATAAATGTTAACATTTCCATCTCCATCAGAGATGTTAACATTTGCATTTTGCATTATAACTGTATCACTACCTTTTCCACCACCAAATAATACCCCTGATGTATTTCCAGTTGTTCCAAGTGTTCCTCCTGTTACATTTACAGTTGATCCTGAGTATACTGTTCCTGTGGAATTAGCACCTCCATATATTGCACCTTTAACTTGTCCACCTTTTATATTTATTGTAGTAGTTCCATAAATACTATTACTATTTGAACCTCCATACACATTTTTGTCGATTGTCCCACCTAATATATCAATTACAGCAGTTGCATTCGTTCCACTAGAGCTTCCTACAGTTCCAATGTTTCCTCCACCATAAATACTGTTTAAAATGTGAGCATTTTCATTTATTATTATATGGGTATTATCAACTCTACCTGTATCAGTTATACCACTTTTTCCATTTCCAGCACCTAAAACACATCCTGCTTCAACATTATATAATGAAGCAATTGGTGTTGCATCAACATTGTCTGTATCTCCAATTTGTGCTGTTCCACCTATATATACTAAAGTATTACAATTTTCAATTTTCCCTTCTTGTCCACTACCTGTTGAAGCATATCCATTTGAACCTCCACTAATACTATAATTTATTGTTCCTCCTGTTACTTGTATTATTCTATTTCCATATGTTGTAGAAATACCTGCGCCACCAACTATATTGTATATTTCTCCACCCTTTATATACATTTTTGTCATTATAGTTGTTCCGCTAGTAGTTTTAAGTCCTCCAATTGCATTTGCAATTTTACCGCCTTCTACTAACATATACCTATCTGCTCTGTCTTTTGTACTATCACCTGAAGATGTTCCATATCCTCCCATATATATTCCTGCATATGCGCAATCTTCTCGATTATTAGAATTTGTAGAGTTTATGTTTGCATCGAAAAAGTCTACCCCATATTTTCCACTTTTTACATTTATAAGCCAAGCTTTTTCATTTGTGCTAGTACCATTTAAACCACCACCAGAATTTATAGTAGTTCTATAGTACACTGACATATTATCATTAGTTCTTGCTATTCTATCTATATCATTTCCTAATGTTAAATAAACTGTTCCATAATAATTGACGGTTCCACCACTATAACGATTAAACCCTTGAATAGATGAATATTTCCCTGATTCTACTACAAGTTTATATGCATCTGAAGATGAAGTTGATGCAGCACCACCTATTATGTTTGCAAATGTACAACCTGAAGTCGAGGTATCTGAACATTCTATTCCTCTTCCTATTCTTACGTTATATCCATTTCCTAAAAGCCAGGCATAATCTGTTTCAAATGATGTTCCATCATCATTTGATGTATATCCTGTTGAATTAATAGCTACATGATTCATTTGAAAATCATTATATATATTAAAATCAGCTTGTGCACTTGTTGCTGTTAAATCTATAGTTGCATCATCTCTATAATCTGAGCCATTATATACACTTGTAATTGTTAATGCTAAGTTTGTGTTACTTGAATAATAGCTATTACTTGATACAGTATCAGATTTTCTAACTCCTGTTCTTGTATTTGTTAATTGATAAGTAAGGAAATATAAAGAAGTATAACTATTTCTACTTATAGTCCAAGTACCATTGCTATAATATAAATAGTAAGTTCTATTTCCTGACTGATAATAAAAACACCTATTTGAAGAACTATAACTCCATGTAAATGAACTTGAAGACAAAGTCAAACTTGCTGAATTGTTCCCTGATACCCTACAAGTTAAGTAATAACGATTTGTGTCTCTGTTTCTGATTGTATACCCATTTCCTGAAGCTGTTATTGTCCATTCAGCATAATTTCCTAAAGAAACATTGGTTGTTTGTAGTTGTGTGTTTTGTATACTTGAACCACTAGTAATAATTGCATTGCTTCCTTCTCCTTGTCCTGTTGCTAATAAATACGAATTACCAGATGTAAATGTTGTATTTGATGTATATTCCGCATCACTTACTTGTGTTTGGTATGTAGGTCTTGTATAATGTACAGACGTATCTATAGG
Organism: uncultured Clostridium sp.; assembly: GCA_964493175.1. Taxonomy (GTDB): domain Bacteria; phylum Bacillota; class Clostridia; order TANB77; family CAG-508; genus CAG-269. Next base: position 11,793 of record CAZBMU010000031.1, on the reverse strand, counting down.
CCCTGTTAATACAATAATATTTAATTCTCTATTGTTCCTATCAGTTGAATTATTATATAAATAATCACAAGCTTTACCCCATGAACCAAATGGGCTATCTTCTGTAAGTCCTGTATCTGCATCATCTGCTCCTTCATCTGGATTTACATATACCACTTTTGCAGATGCCCAATTTACATATATATTTAATGTCATTTCACTACTTGCTGAGGCAGATATTGTTTGAGTATTTGTATTCGAATCTGTAGTAATTGTTCCATCAGAAGATTTCCAACCGCCAAAACCATATCCTCCTGGTTTATCCATAAATGGGTTATCTAGTAATTCTATAAAAACTCTATTATTTACTATTGGGACGCATTTTATATGCTTAACAATATCTTGTGTTTCTGATACAGAAATTCTACCTTTTACTGTATTATTTGCATTATTATTAACATATCCATATCCATAATAATTTATAGTTACTTTTGCTAAATTACTACTAGTATATGTTCCACTATTATTACCTGATGTATTATCTGTAAAATTTTTGCCAATATAATAACTATAATCTGAATTATAGTCATTAATTGTAAAAATTTCATCTTCGTTTGTTGCTTCTGTTCTAATAACTCTTAATAATGTTGAATTTTTATCTTCTACTTTTATTTCGTTTTTTGGTTCTTCTTGTGGTGTTTGTGACGTTTCACTTGATTGATTTTCATTTTCTTCTAAAACTTCTACACCATATATTGAAAAACTATTTGTTTCAAATGTTGTTTCTGTTGTATCCATTTTTTCTACTGTATTATCATTTTTTATATGCCAAACATTAACTGATTGATCCTTAAATCCTGTAATAGATACTACTACTTTTTCATCAAATTCTTCTGGCTCATATTCTTTCTCATCTACTATTATTTTTATATCATAAGCTACTGCTAGGTTTACAGAGCTTGTTGCATCAGTAATTCCTTCATTTATTTTGCTTTCAGCTTCACTTTTTGAAACTTCAGTTACTTTTATGCCAGCATTATATGGCATATAGCCTTTAATACTAACTTTCTTTTCATTTATATCTTGTGATAATTCTTTATTATATAATTTGGAATCTTCTTTTTCTATAAAATCATAACTAACAATTAGTTTTATCATTTTGCTTTCTAATTCATCTTGAGTTAAATAGATTTTATCTCCTGGTAGTTTTTCTATTGTTTCTACTTTTTGTTCTTCTTGAACTTCAATTTCTTCTTTTGTTTCTTCAGGACTTGTAATATTTTCTGTTTCATTTTCATTTATTTCATTTAAAACTTCATTATTTGGTTCAGTTAAATTTTCTTCTTCAACTGTAGATTCTTGCGTTACTTCTGGTATAGTTTCAACTTCATTTTCTATATTTTCCTTTACTTCTTCTACAGTTTCAATTTTTTCACCTTCAAAAATATATTTTTTTACTACTTTTCCATTAATAGTTTCAGGTAGTGTAACACTATAACCTAATTGCTCTTCATTAACAGCTTGAAGTGATGCTGCATCATCTTCTACCATTTTATCATAATCTACAATAACTGCTGTAATATCTACTAATTTATTTGCTGTAGAATTAATAAAAGCTCTAATCATAATTATTATAAGTAATACAAAAAATATTAATAAAATTATTTTTCTCTTGTTATTTCTTTTCATTTTTACCTCTATTTAATTTTTAGAATTTTTTTCATTTCAAAAATATCGTCTATTTCTTGTAAATCAATATCTGCTTTTTTTAAATTTAGTCCATATATTATTTGTTTTAATGTTTCCATTAATTCATCTACATTATTTGGATTTAAATCTTCCCTTTCTACTATAAAGTCTAAAAGTTTATATCTATCTTTTATTATAAAAGCAACCTCTTTGTCATCTAGTATAGTTAAATTGTTTATTAATGTATTATATGGATTTGTTAAAAACTCATCTAGTTTATATACTTGCTCATCAATTTCTTCTTGTGTTATATTTTTGTTGTTTTTTATAATTACATCTGTTAAATAAATATAATATGATGCTGCTAAATTTAATACTTCATATACAGTAGTCTCTTCATTAAATTCTGTAAAAATTTTGTTGTAAAATTTGTTTAAATCTAGTTGTTTATATAATGATTTTATTTCTGATATTAAAGAACTTTGTTCTGCTGTTTGTTTTGATATGTCTTTTTTTGCTCCAAATAAACCTTTTCCTGAAAGTTTTTTATTTATTTTTTGCAATTTTCTTTCTTTATCTTCGATTTGTTTTTTTGTATCTTCATATACTTTTTTGTATTTATCTCTTTCAACATAATAGTTTTTAACATCATCAATTATATATTTAAAATTTAAATAATTTTTATATTCATCTAAACTATTATAAAATTTTAATATATTATTAATTAATTCTTTTTTATTGTTTGCATATCTGTCTAGAGTTTGTTTTTCAATTATTTTAGATAAATTACTATCTATTTTTTCTTCAGTAAAATCAGCCAATTTGAAGCTTCCACTTAAAAATTTATCTAATATTAGTCTTTTGTCTAAATGCATTATTTCTAATTTTTGTCTTTTTAACTCTAAATATCCATTTCTAATATCTTTTGGTGCTTTTTGCCATTTTCTTAATAAATCTTCTGCTTCCTTTTCAAAATATTTGTCTATTGTTTGTTCATTTTGTAAATATAAATATCTTATATTTAATTCAATATGTACTATTATGTCTGGACATCTCCAATATATGTCTTCAAACTTGTTTTTTAATTTTTGAGAATTAATGTCTCCATTTTTTAATTCTTCAAAAAACACTTTCATATACTCATTTGCATGTATTGTATAATTAAAATCTTCTGCAGATAATATTACTCCTGTTTTTTCAAATGATTTAATACATAATGCTATTTGATTATTTACATTATCTAAATTTTCTTTATAAAATCTAGATAATTTATAAATATATTTATCCAATTCCATTTTTTCAAAGGATGTCTCGTTATTTTTTAATACATATATAGCACTATCTATTGTATTTAATCTATCTGACAAATGTTTTATTTGTGGATTTTCTGGAATATTTATTTGACTTTCATATCTATTATTTAATTCCTTTAGTATTTCTTGTTCATAGCCTGTGTATTCCTTTGTTAATTCTAATATCTTTTCTTTGTATTTTTGGACATTTTTTTCATTGTTTTTAGGCATAGTTAATAAGATTTCTTTTAAGGAATCTATTTTTTCTATTGTATTATTTATGTTTTCTATTTCAGACATTTTAACTTTCCTTTCGCCTTTTTTAATCTTTATATTGTTTTGATTCTTTATCTAAATAATTTAAAAAATCAACTATTTTTTTATATAATTCCATTAAATCCTTTGTTTCTATGGCTTCCAAATTCATTTTTTATTCTCCTTGTTTTTTATATATTAACCCTATCTTTATCATATCACATTAAATTTCAAAAGTCTACAAAAAAATACGAAAAAGAGCGGAATTTTTTCCGCTCTTTCCATTTCATTTTAATCTTATTATTTTTACTTATTCAATTAAACAGATTCAATTAAGTTGAAGGATCTATTGTGAATCCTAAATCAAATCTGATGTCTGAACCAGATGCACTGTTTTCACAGTCAACATCTTGTCCTTCAATCCACATATAGATTCTTACTTTTGTAATACCAGCTGATCCACTCATTAATTGAACTGTACCAGCTTGGTGACCTGCTGCTGTTTTAATAGGGTTTGTAAGTGATGTAAATAATGTGTTACTTGTATTATTTAAAGCAACTGCTGTAGAAATTGGAGCTTTAACTCCATAGTAAGATAGTTGAGAACCACCTGTTAATGAAGTTGTAATTCCATAAATACTACTTGCAGCATTTACACCAGCTTGTGTATGTACATCATAATTTGGTTCCCAAATATATGATGTTGTACCACCAGTTAAACCTTGTATAACTTGAGTTGTACTGTTTGAATTAGTGTTACCTAATACACAGAATCCTACACGGGCAGCATTTTTTAAACCTTTGTCAGATGGAGCAGCAGTAGTTGATTGATGTGTTACATCAGAACCTTCTGTTAAATAAATTGTTTCAGCTTGGTCTAATTTTAAGAATACATCAAATGCAACATATTTACCACTTGTTCCATTTGCATCAGTTTCTGCTGTAGCTGTTAATTCATAATTACCAGTTGTTTCGTTTGCAGTTACAACACCATAATACATAGCCATTCTATCCCCTGAAACGACTCCTGCTGTTGAAACTGGAACCATTGTAGCTGGTAATTGGTTTACAGCTGCACTATAAGTATCACTAGCAGCAGTAATATCAGAATTTGATATAACTGTCTTCCAGTTTATACCATCTACTGAAATTTGAATACCGCTAGATGCTTCTACGTGTACATCAATTGAGCTAATGGTTACAACTCTGTTAGAAGTGAACCATGCATAAGTTGATGCAATAAGTAGAATAGCAATTAATAATAAGACTAAAATGGATGATCTGACATTTGCAGCTCTTTTTGATTTTTTGTTACTCATATGCCATCACCCCTCTCCTTATTACCCCCGCCTAAATTAGGCATAGTAATAAAAATTATACAATTTAAAGATAGCATATTGCAAAAATATTGTCAATATATTTTTACAATTTGTAATATAAGTGTAATATTTCTATTTATCTTGTTTTATATGTTCTTCTGTTATTTCCATATGCATTTTCATTTCTCCACCTATTAGCGCATCTATACAGTCTGGATCATCACCTTCTATGAAAATTACTATTGTAAATTTATCTACTTCATTTGGTTTAAAATCTTTTCTTCCTTCTACCATTACTTCTTTATCAGAATAAAATTTAACTGTTCCCTCTTCAGCTTCTCCTGTAGTTTCATTTGCTCTAGCATATATTGTTTTTTCATCATTTCTATAAACCATAACTCTTATTGCTTTATCAACATTTTTTATAACATCATCTACATCAATTTCATACCAGTAATTTATAACATCTGAGCCTTTATTTTGTAAATAAAAACTATATGCTAAATAATTATCTCCATTATGACTTCCTTCTCCTAATTCATTTAAATTTTCTGGTAACCATTTTACAGAAATATTATCCATAAATTCCAGTTTATTTGCTTTTAATATTAATTTATCTATTTGATCTTCTTTTTTCTCATACATTACAAGTCCACTTTTTTGAGCAAAATTAGGATCTAAAGAAATTGTAAAATCTCCTGTTTCATATACTACTCTTAAAATAAAATATATTATAATTAAAAATAATAAAATTATTAAAATTCCTATTTTTATTACTTTAATTCGTCTTTCTCTTTCCTTTATTTTTTCAGAGTTTAATTTTATACTATCTTCATCTTGTTTAGCAATCTTTTTATCTTTTTTCATAATAATATAAACTCCTTTCTTGATTTTTATATTAACCTATGATAGAATTTTAAAAAAACGAAGAGGTAAATGTTATGAAAAATTCTAAAAAATTAATATTATTAGTTTCTTTATTACTAATTTTAGTACTTGTTTTTTTAATAATGCAAATTTACGCAAAATATCTATCTAGTGCAAGTGGAAATACTGAAATATCTGTTGCAAGATGGAATATTTTAGTTAATAATACTTCTATTAAAAATAACACAGATATATCTTCAACTTTAGTTCCTGTATTTCCTGGAAATTCAAACATATCAAATGGTATAATTGCACCAACTGCAGAAGGTTATTTTGACTTAGTTCTAAATTATGCAGATGCTGATGTTTCTTTTGAATATGAAATAACTACAGCTGTTTCTAATGATAGCTCTGTTACAGATTTAGTAACAACGGGTTATTCTATTGATGGTGGTTCTAAAATAAACTTTACAAATTATAATGAATCTATTTCTGGAACTATTCCTTTAACAACAGTTAATAAACAGAGAACTATCCGTATTTATGTATTATGGAATGATGATAGTTTAACTGCAGAAATGAATAATACAGATGATACAACAGCAACAATTAGTGAAGATCCTGCAAAATTAGATGTAAATATTTCATTTACACAAGTTCAAGATTCTTAAGCTTTTTGTTTTGCTATAAGTTCAATGTCTAACTGTATAACTGGTTGTCCGGGGATGAAGCGAATAATATTCATAAGCTTCATTTCCCCAGTATGTATCTAATTCATCATCTCCTGATTCAAATGGCCATTCTAAATTTACTGTAAAAACTCCGGTCTCCTGTCATATTTTGAAGAGCAGTATCATTTATTGTAATACTAACGCTAAATGGATAGTCATCAAGCATATCTTCTAAATCTTGACTTGTTAAAGTTGAACCTTGTGCATTTATATCATAAACATCTCCCATTACTTCAATTTTTGTAATTTTATAATCTAACTCTGCTGCAACTTCTCCATTATTTTTTACTGTTACAGTTTGTTCAAAATCATCCATTCCAGGATATGCTCTATCAACCGCAACTGTAACATTTGTTGTTATCTCATCTTCATTTTCATCTAAAAATTCTATGTCCCAAGATGCAACATGAACATTTAAATTCATAGAAACCCTTGTATTAAATATAAACCAAGCGTATGTATTAAATGCTAATAGAATTATTAGTATAATAATATTTCTTAATTTTATTTTTTTTAAAACTTCAATTATTTTTTTCATTTATATACATTCCTTTATTATTCATCATCCTTATCATCATCTTTACTATTTGCTATCGCTCTAATTTGTTTAAATATTATAAGGGCAATAGGTATAAATATACAAAAATAGAATATATAAACATTTGAAAATAATTTACTAATGTAGCTTAAACTTTTTACTTTATATATTATTTTTCCATATATTTGGTTGTAAGAAATTTCAGGGTCTTCTATTGGGTTTGCAATACCTTTAGTAACAAATTTATATGTTCCATCGCTATTTTCTGCCTTAATTACTCTATGTGTAACAACTCTATCTTTGAAACTACCTTCTTTTCCCATATATACAACATCATCACCAATTTTTATATTAGAAGCTTCTGTTTCTTGAGATATTAAAATATCGCCCACTAAATATTCAGGAACCATACTTCCAGTTGCAACTGTAAACATTCTAAATTTACCAAGACCTATTGTATTATTAGAAACTCTTTGTAAAACAACTACTAATAACATTAAAATTACTATAACAAATAATAAAAAATATAATAAATTTCCTATAAATTTTAAAAATTTATTTTCTTTTATCTTTTTTATTTTCTCAAACATAACTTATCCCCTTTTCTCAACCATTTTTGTATATTCATCTATTTTTTCTTTAAATATTTTTTGTATATCTTTTATAACAGTCAGTTTTCTATATTTCACAACTTCATACTTAGCTGCAACTAATTGTTTTAAGTTTGAGCTTTTCATATCTTCATCTACATCTAATATTTTATCTATCAAACCTTCTATTAAAACACTTTTTAATTCTTGAGATGTCTCTTCATTTTCTGCTTCATCTTTATCTAAAGTCTTCATTGCTAAATATTGTAATAAAAATGTTTCATCCATTAAATGCTTTAAATCACCTTCATCCATATAGTCTTTATTCTCTTGTACTGTTCCCTCTTGTTCATCAAGGTTTTCTTTTAAATATTCCCACAATTTCATAGCATATTGAAAATGAACATTTTTTAATACAACATTTGTTTTTCTTATTGGTTCTTTTATCCATGTAATATTTTTTTTATCTATTATTTTATATACATTTTCGCTTGTAATTTCATTTATTTTTTTCTTTATTTCTTCGATTTTTAAAAGTAATTCCTCAACATTTTCCTTATCTGTGTTATCATCAGAATCTAATGAAGAGTTCATTTCAAATTTTACTTGAACTTTTTCTCCTAGAATTTTAGATTTTGCATCATAATCAAAAGATTTATTGTCTTTATTTTCATTTTCTAGTTTTAAGTCTAAATTTTTAAGTCTCATTTCAATAAACATTTTCATTTTTTGAACTAATGTATATATTAAACGGTTTTCATATGTATCATAATCTTCTTCTTTATTTACATTTAAGATTTTTCCTGGTGTTACATCTCCTGTTTCATCATCTATTTCTTGTATTAAGTTTGTATTTTTTGCTAAATGTTTTATACTTTCTACAGTAACTTTTCTAACAGACTCTATTTTTACTATTTCTTCTTCATTTATAATAAAACGATTTGGATTTCTAAAAATAGCAATTATATGTGGAATTACTTCTTCCATTATATCTATCCAGGATAAGTCTTTAGTCTCTTTTTTTATATCTGTTTGAACTCTTAATGTAGATTCTATATTATTTGTAAATCCATCTGTTCTTTTTTTGCTAGATTTTTCAAATAAATCAATTACATCTAATTCTCCTAACAAAATTTTAGCTCCTTTCTTGCCTAAGCTAATTTCTTAAGTCTTAATAAATATTCAATACATTCTTTCATTTTATTTTTACCAAAAGTTTTATCTAAAAATTGAATATATGGATCTATTTCATCTTTAATATAAGCAATATTTAATTGTTCAAATTTTCTTAAAATCTTTTTTGCAATAAAGTAGTCTACTCCTGCTACTTCATCTCCACCACAACCAACAAATACTGGTACAAATTTTTTCATATGTGAAACAATACGGTTACCAAATGCTATACGAAAATGTTCTATAACATAGTTATCCATTTCATCTATTTTATCTAATGTTGATTGAGAAATTGGATTTTCTTCCATTGCTGATTTAAATAAATTATCTAAATATGAAAAATTTATATCTTGAGCTTCTGTGTCAACAGGTTCAAAAGGAATACCTTTATCATTTATATCTATTGGCATCGCTCTATCGTAAACCTTATCTGTTACAGCAAATGTAGAGTCGTCATTATTGATTGTTCCAATATACCACATATTTGCAGGTACATGAATTTTTCCACCCTTTATTTTTTTAGGGTCTGTCTTCCAGCTGTTTGGAACAAGTTCTATTATCCATTCATCACGGTTTGGCATTTCAAGTATTGATAACATTTCTGCAAAATAATACTCAACACGTGACAAGTTCATCTCGTCTAGTATAACTGTATAAACATCATCTGTATATCCAGCTATGTACATTTCTTTTAACATTTCTGTTTCATTAAATTTTTTCGTGAACTCATTAAAATATCCAAACATGTCTGTTCTATCTCTCCAAGACGGTTGAACAGATGCAACGCATGAATCATGTTTCATGAATTTTCCCCAAGCATATGCAAGAGATGTTTTACCTGTACCAGAAATACCTTGTAAGATAACTAATTTTGTTGATGCTAATCCTGAAATAAAAATTCTCATCATATCTATTTTATAAAACAATCTTAATTTAGATGCAGCAAAATTTCTAAAGTTTTCACATAATTCTGGTAATGTAAAGTTATTTCCATAATCTTTTGGTTTAAAGTTTTCATATTCTTCATCTATAAGTGTTAATTTTGCAAATCTACTATCTGTTGTAACTTTGCCGTCATCATCATCTTCTCCACTACTTGTGTTTTCTTCTATAGGTGATTCATCCGGTTTTAACCCCAATTGTGATACTTTCATTGCCATTATTTCATCTTTTTCTTTCATTAATTTTGCAACTTGAGAATTTAGAGATGCAACTTCATCTAACAATTCATCTTGATTTATTGCTTGTCTTCTAAACTTCATATATTTTCTAATTAATAAAATCAACAGTCCTACAAATAAGCCAATTAATATTAGAACACATAAAATAGATATAACAACTAAAGCCCATTCAGGAGTTGTTAAATCTCCTTTATAAGTGTCTAATATAGTTTGATATGCTTTTATATCAAACATTTGCTTAAAACATTCTCCAAGAGATTTTGCAACCCCTATTAATCCAGAGAAAAATTGTGCTAAAAATTCATATAAAAATCTAGTAAAAGTTTCCATTTCATACCTCGTTTTTTTTAAACCTCTAATACATTTTCTAGGTTCTTTTTGTATTCAATTATTTCTTTATATGTTTTCATATTTTTATTTAAAATAACAAATTCAAACATTTTTAAGTCTTCTATATTTTTATAATTTACATCAAATGAATTATCTAAAATAATTGTAAATTTAAAGCCCTCTTGCATTAATTCATATATTTTTGATTTATTCTCTAAAAAATATTCATATCTGATTTTTAAACTTACTTTTTCTTGAATTGCATTATATTCAATAATATTTAATAAATTTTTTAGTTTTTTTGGTTTTTTCAATAGTTTGTTATTAAACTCTAAAATATACTTTCTTTTAAAATTTGCCTTTAATATATCTTTTATAACATGTGTAGTTATTAAGTAATATTCTACTAGTAACCTATCTTCATTTGTAATTCCTTGTGTAAAGGCTTTTTCTATAGCATAATTGCTATATTCTACAGGAAATTCTATATTATATTTTAAATTCACTCTATATACATTCGAATCATATTCATAATTTGAAATTTTTAAATAAAATACAGGAGTTTCAGTTTTTAGTAATAATCTTTGTTTGTCTTCTATATATGTTTCCATTTTTTCTAATAGTTTTTCTTGAAATAATTCATCACTTTTATTTAATATTTTTTTTCTTAATTTATGTATTTTTTGAATAATACTTTCTAAATCTTTATAATAAACTACATTATCAAAATATAAAACATAATAATAAAATATACGTATTTTTTCTATTAGTTCTCTATCTTCTATATTATTAATTATTAAATTTTCTTGTGTTTCTTTTAATTTTTCTAATATATTTTTTCTTGCTGTATTATTTGTATTATTATCATAAAAATTATTATATCTTACATTTATATATGTATTTGTATACGCATCTAAATATTTTTTTTCAATTTTACTTCCAAATACCATTTTCATATATGTATTTATTTGTTTTTGTGTTAAGTTGGTATATTGTTTCATTAAATTTACTGTCATATATTCACACCTCTATCTACTAGTGATTCCTATAATAGATGGATTATTTCCGTTCGGATAAGTATAATCTTGAGAAACATCTAACTTATAAAATCTTATATCTTGACTTGAAATTGCATCAATTTTTATTTTTACACTATTAATATACTCTTTTCCATTTATTGTTGTTGTAGTTGTATTAATGGCGTTTTCAAAAATTTCACTTGTCATATCTATTAATACAACACTAGGATTAAATGTAAGTGTTACCTCACTTGAATAGCATTTGTTTTTATTTTCGTTTGATAACCCTATATATGTATCTGAGTCTATTTTTTGCCCAACAGTATAACTATCAAAAGCCGTTTCCACAGTATAATATGATAATGTATTTGTTAGTCTTAATTGCATATATGGGCTTTGAACTGAGTCTGTAATTTCATAAGATAATCTTTCTTTTCCCACAACTAATGTAAATTTTCCTTTTAATGTTTTTGTATATTGTGCTGTTGAATTAACTTCAATTTCTACTTCTACTCTATCCCCCACATCTAATTGCCCATTTGGTGTAATTATTAAATTGAATGAATCTGAATTATTAGAAGCACTAATTGTTCCACTCGATTTACTTAATTGGCATATTGCATTATCTGAACATGTATATGTAATATTGTAACCTATATCGTATGTTGCAGCTTGTAGGTTATTTTTTCTGCTATTCATATTTACTATAATTGTATAATCATCTACTCCTGACCAGTTGTCTACTTGGTATACTGCTGTATCTTCTTTTAATTTGTCACTATTAAAATAGAATTCTTTACTTCTCATGAAAAAGTTATTAATACTATTTG
>CAZBMU010000030.1:0-15517 GCA_964493175.1 uncultured Clostridium sp. | reverse complement strand
TAATAAACAATATTAGTGCTATAATTATTTTTACTAATTGTTTTTTATTCATTATCTCCTCCAATGTCCTAAAATCATCATTATTTAAAAATAGCTTTTTCTTGTTCTATTTTCTTTTTTTCTCTTTTCAACATCAATTATTTTTTTCATACCATTCAGCAAACTTTTCCAATGCAGAATATGAATCATCTACTTTTTTCCTATTTTCTCGTTCTTCTTCATTCATTTCTGCTAAGGTCTTTTCAAATCCTTTTGGCTTAAAAATATACCATAAATCAGACCATTTTTCCTTTCTGTCTAATCCTTGAATTTTATATGATAAATTTCCTGGATGTTTTCCATAAAAATAATGTATCTCATTTCCATCGTGATAAGCCAAACACTCATTAAATGCACAATTTCTATTATCCTTGTTTTCCATCAATTTTAAAATCCCATCTATTCCAATTGTATCAAGTGAAAAATTTACAAAGGCTCTGGGAAATCCATTTAATTCATCTATTCTAAAATCTGTATCTAATGCAACACATGGTCTATTTACTATTTTATATGCTTGCATAACTTTTGATTTAGCAATTTCTTGAATGTCATCACTTCTTGGCTCATCCAATTCATAATTATATGTTGTGAATTTTAAATTCTTAAAATACTTTTCTGCTGATTTTATTTTACCTATATTATGCGTTACAAAAACTATTTCGTTGTTCATCTTATTCTTCCTCCATATTATAACATTTAGCCCAACTACTCAAATATTATATTTTTGAGTAGTTTTCAAAATTTGTTAGTCCTATATTTTCTTAATATCTTAAAATAAACAATTTGATATATTATACAAACTACACTTATTGGTATTTCAAATATATAAACTAGTTCTCCCCAAACATGATAATATGTTTTTATTCCAGATAATCCTTTTAATGTTGTTCTTCCCCATCATATAATGTCTGGATAATCGCTACCTACTGTCATTCCCAAAAATAATATTCTAATCATAGTTAATAAATTTAAAAACTCCATCTATTTTTTCTTCTTCAAATACCTATCTTCCTCACTAAAAACACACCCACAATATTTTTGCATATAAAGCCCTTCTTCCTTTGCTTTGTTATGGCCTTCCCAGAATCCAATTCTAAAATCTCTATATAAAAACTCTATTTCAAATTCTTTTGCTAAATCTTCACAATATTTTTTTATAAAATTATGATTTTGGTAAATGCTATATAACAATGTTGTAGAAACTGCAGTATAACCATTTTCTTTTGCATATTCAAATGTTTTTCGAAGTCTAATCGGATAACAATAATCTACACACCTTGTTTCTAGTTTGTTTGAAACATTTCTACAAAACTCATCTAATCCATATTCATCTTCTACTATGCATGGTAAATTAATTTTTTTAGCATATTCTACTAAGCAATCTCTTCTTGCTTTATATTCTGTATAAGGATGTATATTGGGGTTATACCAATATAAAGTTGGCTCTATTCCTTCATTTCTCAATTCTTCTATACAATATACACTACAAGGTGCACAACATATATGTAATAGTAATTTCATTTATTCACGTCCTTTTTCTAAAAAATATGACAAAGTTTTATAAATACATATATTTAAGCATATTATTGTTAGTAATTGATTTCTATATGTAAAAAATGAATGTTCTGCTGAATGATTTTTTAAAGTTGCATACCATATATATGGTGCAATTCCAATTAAAAAATATGGTATAATTTCTTTTAAACTATTTGTTTTTTCTTCTCTGCTTCCAAATTTAGAATGTAAATAAGTTGTTATAACTGTTATAATTATTGAAATATACAAAAATGATTGTTCATAAATATAATTTGGTTTTATAGAATCAATAATTGTATATTTTCTTCCTACTGACCTATATCTTATTTGATCTAAAGCTATTAAAACTAATTTTCTATTTAATATAATATCAACCAAAAGCCATTTTGTAAACCATGTTAAACCATAGCCAACAAACCAAAACAATGCTATTTTTATCATATCTATAAAAGTTTCTTTTAATTCTTTTTTATTTAATAACAAAACTATAATTAATGGCATACCTAGTGTAACCATAGGTACTGTTAAGAAATCGAAAAAATTAGTTAACATTCCTGTTATAAAAAAAAGTATTTGTTTGTTTTTTATTTTTTCATTGTTTAATAATATTAAAATTGAAGAAATCATTGCTATAAAAAAAACAGAAATCCCTTGTAATGTAAAACCTAAATAAAAATACTCCACACAGAATAATCCTAAACTAAATATTATACTTATTATTATATTTGTTTTTTTCTCTAATAAATAAAATAATATTACAAATAAAGCAAATATTATTACTGTTAGTATTATTCTAATTGTACTTAAGTTAAACAATAACATTAATGGCCTTAAAAATATTAAATATCCATGCCAATATCTTGCATATTCAAAACATTCTTCAACATCATTATTTACAAGGTCTTGTAATTCTCCTACTTCATTATGATATTGGTATTTTGAAGAAGATTTCAATTCTCCTACTTTATCTTGTTCAATTGTTTTTGTTTTTTCCGGCAAGTAATTTTTTTTTGCTAATAATGCTGATTTTAAAGGTTCTTTATAATTTATTGAATATGCTGTATTAAGCATTAATGCGTCTGTATAATTATCAAACTGTATTTCTTCTCCTCTATAAGGTATATATACTATTTTTCTATTACCTTCTTCTACTAGTTTTTTTGATGAAGAATTAACATTTTCATGTATATTATTTGTTGGAAATAAGCATGAAATTAATAAAGTTATTACGAAAATTATTATTAACCCTAAATAAATTACAATATATTTTAATATATTTTTCACTTATTTCCTCCTAAAATAGATATTTGTTCTCCATTATCAGAAAAATTATATCCCATATGACTATATGCTGGTGGTAAAGCTTGTCTACCTCTTAATGTTCTTGCAACAAATCCTATTTGTATTAGATATGGTTCATAAACATCTTCTATAGTTTCTAATTCTTCTCCAATTGAAGCTGATAATGCTTCAATTCCAACTGGTCTTCCTCCATATTGCACTATCATTGTATCTAATATTTTTCTATCTATTTCATCTAACCCTAGTTCATCTATTTCTAATTTATTTAAAGCATGTTTTGCCATTTTTAAAGTGATATTTCCATCTCCTAAAACTATTGCATAATCTCTTACTCTTTTTAATAATCTATTTGCAATTCTAGGAGTTCCACGAGATCTTCTTGCAATTTCTATTGCAGCTTCTTCTTCTATTTCAACCTCTAGTATTTTACTTGACCTTTTTACTATTGTTGCTAAATCCTCTGGTGAATATAATTCTAATCTATGTACAATTCCAAATCTATCTCTTAAAGGTGTTGTTAAAGATCCTGCTTTTGTTGTTGCACCAATTAATGTAAATTTTGGTAAATCAAGTCTAATAGATTTTGCTGAAGGACCTTTTCCTATTACAATATCTAATGTAAAGTCTTCTAGTGCTGGATATAGAATTTCTTCTACACTTTTGCTTAATCTATGGATTTCATCAATAAATAAAACATCAAATGGTTGTAAATTAGTTAAAATTGATGCTAAATCTCCTGGTTTTTCTATTGCTGGACCAGATGTTATTTTTATATTTGAACCGCATTTCATTTGCAATTATATTAGATAATGTTGTTTTTCCAAGTCCTGGAGGACCATAAAATAAACAATGATCTAGTGGTTCTCCTCTTCTTTTTGCAGATTCTATATATATTTTCATATTTTCTTTAACTTTGTTTTGACCAATATATTCTTCTAAGTTTTGCGGTCTTAATGATTTTTCCATATTTTGCTCTATAATATCTTCTAATTCTGGATCTATAATTCTGTCTTGATTCATTAGCTTCCTCCTTTAAAATTTGCCATTGGGGTCGGGTTTATTCGGCAATTTTATATACTTTCTATAAAATCCTCTATTATTTTTAACATTTTTAAATTTCCTTGTTCTTTTGTTTCATATTTTGTAGGTATAAAACTATCAATATTTTTTATAGCTTCTTCTAATTCTTCTACTCCATTAATTCCTATAATATAATTTTTTTTAGCAAAAGACTCTACTATTTGTTTTTGATGGTCATTTACATGTTCTCCATATTGATGAAGTCTTGGTACTGCAATTACTTTTTTTCCTTTTTTTATAGAACCTATAATAGAACCTACTCCACCATGTGTAATTATTAAATCTGCTTCATTTTGAATTTTTTCAAATTCTTTTTGTGGTATTAGGTCAAATATTTTCATATTGTTTGAGTTATATTTCGTATATCCTTCTTGTACCACTACTTCTTCATTAATTATTTTTTTATTAATAAGCTCATCAATTTTTTCTAATAAACGATGAAAGCTATTGTTTTGTGTTCCTAACATTACAAAAATCATTTATATATTGAACCTCCATATACTGCTTTTGGATAAACTTTAAGCATTTCTTCCCATTGTACTATAAATAAATCTGCAATTGGGTATATTAGTCTACCTGTTGCTGTTTTTGTATTTCTATTTGCATATGTTTCTATATATATTATTTTACTTCCAAATAATTTACCTATATAGCACATTGGACCTGCTGTATGTGTTCCAGTAGTAATTATTACTTTAGGTCTAAATTTAAAGTAGTAATAAATTGATTTAAAACATATAAATATATATTTAAAAATATATGTAAAAATTTTAGACCTTGTCCCATAAGGCAAAAATAATAATTTATGCCTATATTTTACTTTTAATCCAATATTTGCTTTATCTTTTTCTGTTATTATATGATAATTATATTTTTTAAATAAAGGAGATAATTGTAAAAGTTCGCTTAAATGACCTCCTGTACTTGAAATAAATAAAACTTTTTTCTTCATTTTTTGCACCTTTTAAATATATTATATTTCATGCTATATTATATCTTTTTTTTCTCATATTGTCTACATTTTAAACTAAAAAAAACACTCTAAATCTAGAGTGTTTTTTTAGAATTTAATTTGATTTTTTAAGCTCTTGGATGAGCTTTTTTATAAATATCTTTTAATCCTTCATCTTGAAATTGCATATAAACTTGAGTTGATGAAATATCTGAATGTCCAAGCATTGTTTGAATTGCTTTTAAATCTGCACCATTTTGTAATAAATGTGTTGCAAATGAATGTCTTAAAACATGTGGTGTAATGTCTTTTGTAATATGTGCTTGTTCTTTATAATATTTTATAATTTTCCAGAATCCTTGTCTTGTAAGTCTTCCACCATTTATATTAACAAATAGTGCTTTTTCCTTTTCATCTTTTATTAAAACATCTCTAGCATTTTCAACATATTCTGTTAATGCATTTAAAGACATTGTTCCAAGTGGTATGTTTCTTTCTTTATTTCCTGTTTTGCATATTACATATCCTTGTTCTAAATTTACATCTTGTATATTTAATGAAATAATTTCTGTAACTCTCATTCCTGTAGCATAAGCAAATTCTAGCATTGCTTTGTCTCTAATACCTTTTAAATCTGCATCTTTTGGTTGGTCTAACAATAATTCTACTTCTTTTGATGTTAAAACACTAGGTACTCTTTTTTCTATTTTAGGAGATTTTATATTTGCTGTTGGATCTACTTTAACTTTTTTTCTTTTTAATGCAAATTGATAAAATGACCTAATTGATGCTATACATCTAGATATACTAGATGATTTCTTTCCTTCTTCTTGTAATTCTTTTATATAATCATTTATATCTTCTTCTTTTACTCTATTATAATGAAGCTCACACGCCTCTAAAAATCTTTTAAATTGTTTTAAATCTCTTTTATATGATTGTAATGTATTGTCTGATAATTTCTTATCATTTTCTAAAAAATCAAAAAAATACTTTAATTGCCTTTCCATTTTCTCCTCCTATTAATTTTAAAAAATCTATTTACATAAACTATATATGTTATATCAAACTATTTAAAAAATGTAAATACATTTTTTGATTTTTTTAAAAATATTTTATTAAAATTTTTAAAAAATTTGTTGAAATAAAAACTTCAATAGTTGAAGATACTAATAATAAAATTAACATAATGCTAGAAAACAGTGTATGTCTTACAACTTCTATTTTTATATTTTCTTTTCTATTATCTTTTATTATTGATTTATATAATTTTATCCCGGCTTACAGCTAAGCCTAATATAGCAGGTATGAATATTAAATTTTGTAAAAAAATAGTTGTTAATATAAACACTAAACCTTTAGACATTCCCATAACTAATATACTTACAGATATAGTATATCCCAAGCAAAACCCTCTATAAATAACTATTCCTAATACTACAGGAATTCCGAATTACTGTTGTTCCAAAAAACCATATAACAATTGCTAATATTAAATTTTGTGTTAAACTTGTCTTTGCTAAGCTTAACATATCTAAATTTTCTGTATCTTTCATTTTCTCTATAAAATTATTTATATAAGAATCTATTTCAGTTTTTGGTCCTTCTTGAATATTATTTATGAATAAAACTCCTAAAAAAATTCCAATTATAAAAAATAAAGTTACAATTATATAATCTTTTTTATTTGTTAATATATGTTGTTTTATAGCTTCCATAAAAAAACTCCTTATCGTTTATACATAATGTGTATTCGATAAAGAATTTTTTAGAACTTTTATTTTTTTACAGATATTTTACCATAATTTCCTCCTCCACCAGAGGCAACCATGCAATTTCCATTTCTTGCACTTTCTATAGTATTAGCTACTTTTTCTCCAACTACTGCTTCAATATCATCTTTTGAAAGCTTATGCAAAATATTCATTTCTGTTCCAAATGTATTTAGTAATTTATTTATTGTTTTTCCTCCTACACCTGGTATAAATCCAAGTGGAACCTGGTATACATATATTGGTCTACTTTCAGGACTTTTGGTTTCACTTTTATCTTTTATAAGTTCTATTCTATCAAAAACTCCAAATGTAACGTTTTTCCCATTACACATTGGACAAGTTTCAACTGGTTGGTTAGTCTCTATTGATTTTTCACAATCATCACAATATGTTCTATGATACTTTCCTAACTTTGGGTCTAACCCATAATTTGATATTATTTTTCTTCCATCTTCATTTTTTATTGCTTTTACAATTTCTTTAAAAGATATATCTTCAACTTGCATTTTATTATATTCTCTTGCAATTTTAGGCAAAGAATGTGCATCTGAATTTGTTAAAAAACTTCTTGTTTCTAATTCTGAAATTGTATCTGCTAAATATGTATCTGAGCTTAAACCTAATTCAATAGCAAATATTTTATTCCATTTTTCTTTAAATATATTTTCTAATCTATCTGTGCAATTACCATAATAACTTTTATGTGGTGTAAATACATGAGCTGGAATTAAAATACCATTATATTTTTCAACTATATCTACTAACTCATATCCAGATAAGTCTGTTCTTTGCGTACTTAATGTTATATTTTTTAGATGATGACTTAATTCATTTGAAAAGTTTTTTATATCACTTAAATGAGGAAAGTAGCACAAATTATGCGCTGCTCCGCTTTTACCATTTCTACCTTTTTCAGAAGTTTCTACTTCACTTCCTAAAATAATACATACTTTATCTTTGTAAATAATTCCTCCATCTTTTAATTCATAGGCATCTCCTGTTTTTAAAAATTTTTCAATATCTTCTATAACATAAGGTGATGCACAATCTATTATTCCAACTACCTGTATTCCTTTTTTTTCATAACATTCTTTTGCTATATTTGCAAAATTTAACGACCTTGCTGCTGTTATTTTTATTGGTTTTCCATTTTCACTTCTTCCTATGTGTACATGTAAATCTGCGAATATTTCGTACATTTTATTACTCCTCTATTTTTGCAATCTCTTTTTCATTTATACTATTCATTATTTTTTTAGCAGTTTGTTCACTAAATAATGGTCTATTAGGATTATCTAAATCTCCAAACATTTCTGCTGCTTGATTTTCTATTTGTTTTTTCATTAATTTATCTACTTTTGGTTCATAATTATTTATTACTTCTTGTATAAATTTTGTTAATTCTATTGTTTCATTATGTATTTTAGTTAATCTTCTTAATGCAGTCATATTTACTAATTCATTAATATGAATTTTTTCCATAAAGTTAACGAATTCTATAAATGTTTCTAAATATCTATTGTATTGTGATTTTAAATTTCTATGTTCTAAAAGTACTAATGCTTCATCTGGTTTTAGTCCAATTCTTTCTGGTCTATCCAAAAGCATTCCTCCAAATTGATCTACCAATTCTAAAATATCACTTTCTTTTTCTCGTGGATTACTATTACTATATCTGTTTATTTCTTCACATATTTTACAAAATTTCTTTCCAAATCCAAGAGTTTGCAAATATTCTGCACCATTTTTTGCATAAGAATGTATGCTTTCTATATCTTGTGCATTATCAATTTTTTTGCAATTACATAAAAGGCATGCTGTTAATACAAGATTTTTATCAACTTCAACTTTAGAGTAGTTTAAAAACAATCTTGCTATTTCTGTTTTAAATACAACAGATTTATCAAAAAATATTTTTTTCTTTTTTGATAAATAATATGTAATTTCCATTTTAGATGCTAATTCTGTTTCATCTAATATATAATCTGCAAAACTTTCCATTTGCTTCCTCCTTAGATTTAAAAATGATAGTTCTACAATTATATTATAAATTAACTGTCAATTTTTTTCAATATTTTTACTTTATGTAATATAATTGTAATATTTTAATTATAAAAAATTACATAAAAAAATATATAAACATTTATTATATTGTTTATATATTTCATAATAATTTTATTTTTTATTAAAATACATTATTAAATGTTTTATCGTTTCTTTATCTTGTTTAGATAAACTTTCAAATCCAGAAAAATTATATTCTAAGGTTTTATTATCTTTTATATTTAAATATTCATTAAATATTTGATTTAAACCAACATTAAATACATTGCAAATATTAATTAAAACTTCATAAGAAGGTTTTGCTCTATCTCGTTCAATATCACTTATATATCTTACAGATACTTCTATTGCTTCAGCAAGTTTTTCTTGAGTATATCCATTACTTTTTCTAATTGTTTGAATAATTTTTCCTATTTTTATTGTACTTGGTTTTCTCATTAAAATTACTCCTCTAAATTACTCCAACTTTTTGTTAATTTTATCAAATCTTTTTTATATTATATGTTGTTTTTATTTATTTATTTATCAATTTTTATTTTTTAGTAAAATCAAATTTAAAATAAACAAGCAAATTTATGTCAATTTAGATTTGGAATCCAATCTAAATTGACATTCTTGCCAATTCATCACATCTATTATTATACTCATTATCACTATGACCTTTTACTTTTATAAAGTTCACTTTATGTATTTTTGTAAGTTCATATAATTCTTGCCAAATTTCTTTATTTTTTACTGGTTCTTTACTTGCAGTTTTCCAGTTATTTTTTACCCAATTATAAATCCAGCCTTGTTGAAATGCATTTACAACATATGCACTATCACTATATAAATCAACTTCACATGGATATTTTAATAGTTTTAATCCTTCTATTACTGCAGTTAGTTCCATAATATTATTAGTTGTTTGTTTACTTCCTCCTGATATTTCCTTTTTATTATCCTTATACATTAAAATAGCTCCCCATCCTCCAGGGCCAGGATTTCCTGAACATGCACCATCTGTATATATAGTAACTTTTTCCATTTTTTATTCCTTTCTAACCTTGTATTTTTAAGTAAATTATGATAGTATTATATCAATAATTTTATTATTATACAAGAAGGGATGTTAAAATGGGTAAAGTTTTAGGAATTGTAGGTGAATATAATCCATTTCATAATGGACATTTATATCATTTAGAACAAGCGAAAAAGAAAACACATAGTAATTATACAGTTGCAGTTATGAGCGGTAATTTTACTCAAAGAGGTTCTACTTCATTAATTGACAAATGGTCAAAAGCAGAGGCTGCAATAAAAAGTGGTATAGATTTAATAATTGAATTGCCTGTTATTTATGCTACTTCAAGCGCAGAAAATTTTGCTGATGGAGCTATTAAAATATTAAATTCTTTAAAAGTTGTAGATTATATATCATTTGGAGCAGAAAATTCAGATTTAGAAACTCTAAAACAAATTTCAGATATTTTAGATACTGAGCCAAGAGAATACAAATCTGTATTAACAAGAGAATTAAAAACTGGTATTTCTTTTCCTAAAGCTAGAGAAAATGCTTTAATGACATATTTAGGTGGAGATAAAAAATATGAAAATATTATTTCCTCTCCAAATAATATTTTGGGAGTTGAATATTTAAAAGCATTAAAAAATCAAAAAAGCAAAATTGAGCCTGTAGCAATTGAAAGATATGAAGCAGGTTATAATGATAATACATATACTGATAATATAGCAAGTGCAACTGCAATTAGAAATATTGTTAAAAATGGCGGATTTGATATTTTAAGAAAACTACTTCCTCCTGATAGTTATACAATTTTAATGGAAAATATAAAACAAGGTCATATTGTTCCTGATTTATCAGTTTTTGAAAAAGAAATTATTTTTAACTTAAGATATATGAGCTTAGAAGAAATCGCAGATCTTCCAGATGTTTCTGAAGGCTTAGAATCTGCAATTAAAAAAGCTGCTGATTCTTGTAACAATTTAGAAGATTTCTTCAATATTATTCAATCAAAAAGATATACTAATACTAGAATTCAAAGAATTTTGCTTTATTCTTTATTAGGTATTACAAAAAGGGAAATGCTTATTTCAAAGAAAACTATGCCTTATGTTAGAGTATTAGGGCTAAATAAAAGAGGTAAATATTTAATATCTGAAATTGCAAAAGCTAATCCAAAACTTGAAATTGTTACTTCTGTAAAACGTTTTTTAGATAGCAATGTTAATAAAAATCTAAAAACTATGATAGACATAGATAATTTTTCAACCGATGTTTATACTATAGGTTACCAGTTCGATTCTGCTAGTAAGCTTGATTTTACAAAAAAAATAATTGTTGTTAATTAAAATCAAAAACAATTATCGACCAAAAGAGACGGGTTCGTTTTGGTCATAATTTGCTCAAACAGAATAGGACACCTGGAGATTAGGAGATTTTTCTTCCAATGATGGTCACAGTGTGTCCTATTCTTCTTTACAATTATTTATAATCTTTTATTCTATCTTCTTTATCAAATCCCCATATTTTAGCCAAAAACATCCAAAATGAATAAATAGAAATAAACACTAATCTATGTGTATATCTTGCATGCATTGCTGAATGATTTTTTAGTGCAAAATACCATATAAATGGCAAAATTGCTATAATCAGAAATATAAGAAGTTCTGAAGGATTAATTTTCAGTTTAGTATTTCTATTTCTAATTATTCCAGCGCCCATTATTGCTGCAGAGACAATTGCAGCAAAATAAATAACTTGATTACCTAAAAATTTTTTATTTTCAGATAAAACATAACTATAAGTAAATTCTGTTCTTCCATCACTAGAACTCATTCTATATATTATTTGTTTAAGAGCTATACCTGTAACATTTCTGTTACATATTAAATCTACTAATACCCATTTTACTATCCATGTTATTCCATATCCTATAAGCCAAGCTAAACCAATATTAATAAATAATATCATATATTTTTTAAAACTCCCTTGTTCATCTTTTGAACACATCAAAAAATATATACATGCAGGAATTGCAAATGTTAGTAAAGGCAATGTTAGTAAATCAAAAAAGTTTGTTACAGAACCTATTATAATGAAAATTAAAGGTATATGCTCAGTTCTTTCATGTCTTAGAATTATATAAATAGAACTTATTAACATAATTATAAAACATGCTATTTCATTTATTGAACCAGATGTATAAAAAACGTTCATAGCTATAAATGATAAGAAAAATAAAAATGCTGACATTTTATCTACTTTTTTCCACATTAAGACTGTACATATAATTAATAATATTACAAAACAAGCCATACTTATATTTTCAATTTTTTCATAAGATAAAAATACTAAAGCAGGTCTTAGTATTACTAAATACCCATGCCAATATCTGGCATATTCAAAAGATTCTTTTATTGTTTTATTATTATCTTCATGTGTTAAATTATAATATGCTTCAGCTTGATTTTGATAATAATCGTTATTAGATAAAGATATTAATCCATATTGTGTATCTTCATTTAACTTTTCTGTTATACCTGGGATAAAATTATTTCTATTAAGTAAAAATGATTCTAATGGCTTACTTTCATCTATTGAAAAAGCTGTATTTAACATTAAAGCATTTGTATAATTAAAAATATATTCTCTTTTGTAGGATGTATTTCTTTCAATTATATCAGGATTTTCCTTATTTTCTAATAAATATTCTGATGATAGTTTTGAATTTTCTTTTATTAATTCGTTAGGAATAGCAGATGTAGCTATTCCTAGTATTATATAAATAGTTATTAAAAAAACTAAAACATACAAATATTTTGAAACAGGTTTCCAAATTTTCATATTATCCCCTACTTTTTTACTTATCTATATTTTTAATCTTAATAAATGCAATTACTCCTACCATAGCAATTATAATAAATGCAATTAATATTGAAATTTTGCCTGCCTTTGGTAATATTGTATTTGCAGTTGTGGTATCTTTATTACTACTTTGGAAATTATTGATATTAGCATTTTTTGTAATTTCATTTGTTATTTTTTCTACAATCTCTTCTACATTTCCTATTTTTACATCATCAATGTAAAATATTGCATCTTCTGGTTCTCCTAATAATGTATTTTCAATTATTTGATTACTATTTTTATCTATTTGTTTAATATACAAATACATTTCTTTTGCTTCTGTAAGATCTTCTAAATTTTGTAGGTTTCTAGTGTCTATATTGATTAAAGCAGTATAGGTTCCATCTGTATTTTCTTGGATATCATTAGCTGATACTTCTACCCAATTAATAGTGTCAGTATTATTTAGATTTTTATTTTCTGATATATAATAATAGTATTTATTATCTTCATCACTTATTTTTATATTATCAATTTTTACTTTCATTGTGCAATATGATTCTTTACTAGAATCAGTATATGCATATCCTCTTAAGTCCGTAATCTTTGCTATCATATCTTTAAAATCTGAAACTGTTGCCTCTGGAGTTTGCGGCACTTCTGGCTGTCCTGGTTCTGTTGGTTGAGTTGGTTCTTCAGGTTCAGCTACTGCATTAGTTGTAAATGCTTTTATACATAAACTACCATTTGAATTTTCATTTCCTGTTGCTGCAAAATCTTGCCATATATTTTGATTAAATCCCGCTTCCAGTGTATAAAAGCTTTCATTTTGTTTTACCTCTACATTACTATAAACTGTGCCACTTATTTTACTTTCTATAGCTATTTCTGGTGTTGCATTACATTCTACTTCTAATACTATTGCAAAAGAACTTCCATTTAAATTTACTGGTTCTTTAAATTCTAATGTATGATATCCTACATCTACTTGTGTAGTTGTCCCATTAACTAATTCCACTTCTTTTAAGCTTTCTTTACTTTTATTACTATCATTTGGATTAATATATACTTTAACACTGTCGTATTTACTATATGTGTAAATACTTATTTTATCAACTGCTTCTTCAATACTAGGATCTCTTGTAAACACATTTGCAATATAATTTTTTGTTACATTTTGATTTTCTGATGTTAATGTTACATTTTTACATGCACCTAACAAATCATTTTGGTATATATTTTTATAATCTTTTGATGCAACTACCTTTTTTATTCCCCATAATTGTTTATATACATTTACATCTTCATAAGATATATAAATAAAACCATTATCTCCAATTGTTTCTCCATAAGAATTCTTTGCAATCCATGCTCCATTATTTGTTGGCTGATTATTTGTATTAAAATTATCTACATTATAATCATCATCCCAACCTATTATAGTTACTGCATGATCTCGAAATATTGTAGTGTCATTACAATACATTGCTCCAGTAGTATTATTAAAAAATTCTGAAGAAGTACGTGGTCCATATATTCCAGAAAATATTCCACCATAATTGCTTATATGTTCTTTCATCTTTATTTTTGTTTCTTCAATTTTTACTAAATCTGTCCCTGGATCTGCAAATTCTTGTGTGTCATATAAATGCGTAGATACTGTTTTATTTTGTATTAATGCAATATCTATATTATTCATATTATTTTCGAATTCCATTTCACTTTCAGGGATAGCTCCACTTCCATTAGTTAAATAACTTTGTGCCATTATGTCAGTTCCTCCACCTTCAAGTGTTCTATTATATCCTTTTTCATTTATTTCATTATTTAAAAAAGCTGCTCTTATAGTTGAATAATCCATATGTCTTTCAGAAAAATCATATTCTGTTGGTGTTAGTGAATTTTTATAATCAGTATATGCTAATGTTGTTTCTAATGCACTTAATGAAGCAAAAGCCCAACATGTATTAGTAATTCCTTGATTTTTTATTTTTAAATTGCTATTAATTAATTCTCTTAAGTCAAATCTAGTATTTGATGAAGCTTTTAACAAATAACTTGCTCTTAATACTGTATTTGTTTTTAAATAATCTGAAACTGATTCTTGTTCTATGTTATACATTTTTGGCATAAGAACATTATTTTTTTCTTCTTCAGGTAATTCTTGCCATTTTTTATATTCCTCTGAAAATTCAATATTTTGAATTGTTTGAGAATTACTATTCTCGGCATTAACTGTTTTTATTATTGTAACTATACTTATTAATGAAATTAGTAATATACTTATAATTTTAATTTTTTTATTTTTCATATTTTTACCTACTTTTGTACAAATTTTCGATTTTATTTTATCATATATGTGTTTATTTTTCAACATTTTTGCTGTAATTGTTAAATAATTGTAATAATATAATAAAAAATATATTCATTTTATTAGTAATTTTTTAAAAAATCTATTGACATTACGATAAAAATGCGTTATACTTTTACTTGTGCTAGATATTTATAGCATTTGCTCCCTTAGCTCAGTTGGTCAGAGCAACCGGCTCATAACCGGTGGGTCCAAGGTTCGAATCCTTGAGGGAGCACCATTTTATTTTTATAATTATTTGGGTAGGTGGCCGAGTGGCTAAAGGCGGCAGACTGTGGTCTTTGGTTTCAAAAACCTAAACTTGCAGCTCATATAAGCAATTGTATGATGAACACCGGGCTAATTCGGGGAAACCTTAACAGTTTGGCTGATGGCAATCCCGAGCTAGGAAGAAATTCCGAGTGTAGAGACTTTATACCTGGTATCTTATATAGATAAAGAGAAAGTCCAGACTACAAACAATAAAATTGGTAGTGAAAACTATAGTAGTAAGAAATCTGTTCTCATTTGAGTACGAAGGTTCGAATCCTTCCCTGCCCACCATTAAG
>CAZBMU010000029.1:0-15534 GCA_964493175.1 uncultured Clostridium sp. | reverse complement strand
AACAAAGAAGTAATGCAAAAGCAGTAAACTTTGGAATAGTATATGGAATAAGTGACTTTGGGCTTGGAGAACAACTTGGAATAAACAGAAAAAAAGCAAAACAATATATAGATGAATATTTAGAACAATATTCTGGAATAAAAAACTTTATGACAAACATTACAGAAGAAGCAAAAGAAAAAGGATATGTAGAAACCTTGTTTAAAAGAAGAAGATATATACCAGAATTAAAATCAAACAATTATATGGTAAGGCAATTTGGCTCTAGAGCAGCAATGAATACTCCAATACAAGGAACAGCGGCAGACATAATGAAAATAGCAATGATAAAAGTATATAAAGAAATGAAAGAAAAAGATTTAAAATCTAAAATTGTGTTGCAAGTACATGACGAAATGATGATAGAAGCCTTGCCAGAAGAAAAAGAAGAAATAAAAAAAATAATGAAAACATCTATGGAATCTGCAGCTATTTTAAAGGTACCATTAGTAGCAGAAATATCAGAAGCAGATAATTGGTATGACTGTAAATGATGATTTTTAACCCCGTCCCCAAAATCATCAACCCTTCAAAAAAGGAGAGAAGAAACTTGAAAAACAAGAAAATTTTAATTTTAATAATTATTTTAATAATTGTAGTTTTTCTTGGTATTTTCAAAAATAAAATACTAAAGATAATTTATCCAAAAAAATACAATGAAATTGTATCTGTATATAGTGAAAAATATCAAGTTGATGAAAATTTGGTATATGCGGTAATAAAAGCTGAGAGTAATTTTAATAAAAATGCAGTTTCACATAAAAACGCAATTGGATTAATGCAACTTATGAAAGATACTGCGTTAGAAGTGGCTTCAAAATATAATATTTTAATAAATACAGATAATAGTACAGAAGAAATTGCTAATATTCAAAATAATATAAATATAGGAACGAAATATTTATCTGTTTTATTAGAAAAGTATGGAAATAATGAATTAGCAGTTTCTGCTTATAATGCTGGGACAGGAACAGTAGATAATTGGATAGAAAAAGGAATTATAAAAAAAGATGGTAGTGATATTGAAAATATACCATATAAAGAAACAAACAATTATGTTAGAAAAATTCTAAGGAACTATAAAGTATATAAAGAACTTTATAAATACTAGACAAATGATAAAAAATGAAATAAAATAATATATATAACAAAAAGAGGAGTAAACTTTTATGATAATAGAAAAAATAATATTTATGTTCATATCATTTGCAATATTTGTATATATGTTTTTTAGAATGCTTAGGAATAATGATACAAGTTATATAATAATATTAGTATTAGAGGTTTTAGGTATAGCTTTAAATTTTATAGAAGTACTGTTTGCGGTAAAGCTTAATATTATATTTGTAATTCTAAAATACATATTTGCGTTAATAATACCTATAATTTTAATGGCACTGGAAAAAAGAGGATTTTCTTTATTAGAATCAATAAATATAGCAAAAGTAAAGATATATCTTATATTTGGAAAAAACAAAAAAGCAAAACAAATTTTATTAAACTTAATTGATAAAAAACCAAACAGTTATAAAGCACATAAAATGATTGCTGAACTTTATGAAAGAGAAGGTGGAATGAGAAAAGCTATAGATGAATATGTTCAGGCAATTGAAATAAATAAAAAAGATTATAATTCATATTATAAAGTAGCAGAATTATTAAATAATTTAGATAAAAAACAAGAAGCAGCAGATATGTTATTTAATTTATTATCTAAAAAACCTGAAATGTATAATGCTAGCATTCTTCTAGGTGAAATATTAATTGAAAGGGAAATGTATAAAGAAGCTGTAAATGTTTATCAAGATGCCTTAAGATATAATGAAATAAGTTATGATTTGAATTATAATTTAGGTATTGCATATACAATGTTAAATGATTTTCAAAATGCAAAAATTTGTTATGAAAAAGCAGCAGAACTTAATAGTTTAGCATATAATTCAAAATATTGTCTAGCGGAAATAGCATTAATGTACAAAGATTTAGAAGAAGCAGAAAAAAGATTTTTAGAAGCAATTGAAGAAGAAGAACTATCTGCAGATGGTTATTATGAACTTGCAAAAATATATCTAATAAAAGGAGATAAAGACACTGCAGTTAAATATATAAATATAGCAGTTGATATAAATAGTAAAAAAATTGTATCAAAAGTAAATAAAGACCCAATATTTATAACAATAATGGCAAAAATAAAAAAACCATTTAATTTAGAAAATACTTTAGAAGAACACAACAGTAAATTAAAAGAAAAAGAAATAAAATCAAAAGAGCATTTAGAAAAAATGGCAGAAATAACTAGGCAAATAGGTTATAATGATATAAAAATGTTTAATAAAAGTGTTGAAGGAAAAGCTAAAAAGCTTGAAGAAGAAAATGATATAGAACAAAAAGAAATACAAGACTAAAAAATTGCCAAAAAGATGTGAATAAGTTGGCAATTTTTTAGAAAGGAAAGTGAAGGATGATATTTGAATTATTAAAATCCGTTATTTTTGGAATTGTTGAGGGAATAACAGAATGGCTTCCTATTAGTAGTACAGGACATTTGATATTAGTAGAACAGTTTTTAAAGTTTACACATGTATCAGAAGGATTCTGGGACATGTTTGAAGTTGTAATACAATTCGGAGCAATTTTAGCCGTTGTAGTATTATATTTCAAAAAGATTTGGCCATTTACTAAAAACAAAGAGAAAGCGATCAGCAAAGCAGGATTATTATCATATGTAAATAAAGATATTATAAATTTATGGGGGAAAATATTAGTTGCTTGTGTTCCAGCAGCAATTATTGGTTTATTATTTGATGAATTATTTGAAAAACTATTTTATAATCCTGTTTGTATTGCAATTGCATTAATAGTATTTGGTATAGCTTTCATTTTAGTTGAAAATAGGAAAAAAATTAATAAAAAAGATAAAGAAACAAATAAACAAATTACATATAAAGATGCTATAATAATTGGTTTTTTCCAATTACTAGCTGCAATATTTCCAGGAACATCTCGTTCTGGAGCAACTATAATTGGAGGTCTACTAATTGGACTTTCAAGAGCAAATGCTGCAGAATTTACATTTTATTTAGCAATACCAACAATGCTTGGGGCAAGTTTATTAAAAATTTTGAAATTTGGTTTGACTTTTACTTCAATCGAAATTATAGTTTTATTAGTTGGAATGATTGTTGCATTTGTAGTATCATTATTTGTTATAAAATTTTTAATGAATTATATTAAAAAACATAATTTTAAATTGTTTGGATATTATAGAATTGTGCTTGGAATTATAGTTTTAGCATATTTTTTGTTAATAAAATAAATTTTCAACCAATGGGGACGGTTCATTTTGGTTGAAATTTTATTTATAAATCAAAATTAAAAAAAGGAATAAAATTAATTAAAACATATGTATAAAATGCTGCTATTATTCCGTGTAGCAATTTACCATAAATATATGGTTTTATAGATAAATCTGATTTAGAGGTAATACTTAGAACTTGTAGTAAAACCGAAATTCCACCAAAACCTAGTAAAAATGATGTAAAAATAATATTGATTGATATTTTTTTACAAACAATATTTGAAATTATATTTATTCCATTTGTTATTTCTAAAAATCCACTAATTAATGGTGGCAAAAATGATTTATCAATATTTATTAGGTTAAAAATAGGAGAGCCGAAAATTGCTAATAAATTTATAATTCCAGTAGATTTCAAAATTGAAATTATACTTGAAAAAATAACCACAAATCCACCTATTAATAAAATTGTAGAAGTTGCAGTTGTTATACTATCTGCTAATATTTCTCCTAAATTTGATAAAGATACATTCTTATTTTTTTCTAAGTTTAAATCTGTTTTTGTAACATAAAATTGAGATGTTTTATTTTTTTTCCAAAACCTAAATAAAAATCCTACTGTAACACAAGCTAAAATATGAGTAATAAAAAGTAAAAGACCTATTGCTGAATTTTTAAACATGGATATTCCAACAGTTCCAATAATAAAAAGAGGGCCAGAATTATTTGTAAAACTAAGCAATCGTTCACATTCTTCTTTTGTGCAAATATTATTAATTCTAAAATTGGTTGCAATTTTTGCACCTACAGGATAGCCACTTATAATTCCCATAATAAATGCAAAAGCACCTTCACCTTTAATGTTAAAAAGAGGTTTAATATATGGAGTTAAAAATTTACCTAGCCAAGATACAACATTTGTATGCATTAAAAGTTCTGTTGCAACAAAAAAAGGAAATAAGGATGGAACAACAGAATTTGCCCATAAAGAAAGTCCAGACTTAACAGCTGGAAGATTTGTCTTTGAGAAGATGAGCAAACAAAAAGTAAATATAAGAAAAATTATAGCAAAAAAGTTTCTTTTTATTTTTATTGAATAAAAGCTAGGTTTTAGAATCATAAAAGACCTCCAAAGAATTCTTATATAAATATTATTCTTTAAAGTCTTTTTTTATTATTAATTTTTTTATAAATGATATCATTTCAATCACTTTTAACTTTTGATATTCTAGCCCCTTGTAATTTTCTGAAAAAAATGATATATTAAGAAAGAATTTGAAAATAAAAACATAAAATTAAATAAAACAAATAACAAAAGGAAGTGAAACTTTGGACCTAGAAGAAATAATAAATAGTTCAAATATATCAATAGAAAAAAATAGAATTTACTACAATGAACCAATGAAAAAACACACAACATTTAAAATAGGTGGACCTGCAGAATGTTTTATAAAAATAAAAACTGAAAAAGAATTAAAAGAAATAATTAAAATAGCAGAAAGAAATAAAATACAAGTAACAATACTAGGGAATGGAAGTAATGTATTAGTTTCAGATAAAGGAATTAAAGGCATTACACTAATGTTAAATATAGAAAAAATAGAAATTAAAGAACAAAAAGGTAAAGTTAATGTAACTGTTGGTGCAGGAGAAAAAAATGCAAAACTAGCTAGGATTTTAATAGAAAATGAAATAACAGGAATGGAAGAATTATCAGGAATTCCAGGAACAATAGGCGGATTAGTTACAATGAATGCAGGTGCACATCAAAAAGAAATGAAAGATGTTGTAAAAACAGTAAAATGTATAGATTATAAAGGAAACGAAAAAGTATTTACAAATGAAGAAATGAAATTTGAATATAGAAATTCAATACTAAAAAAACGAAAATACATAGTAATAGAAGTTGAATTTGAACTATACAAAGGAAATAAACAAGATATAAAAAACAAGATTGAAAAATATACAAAATACAGATTAGAAAATCAACCTATAGAATATCCAAGTGCAGGAAGTACATTTAAAAGAGGAGATGATTTTATTACAGCAAAACTAATTGATGAAGCTGGATTAAAAGGGTACAGTATTGGAGGAGCAGAAGTTTCAATTAAACATAGCGGATTTGTAATAAATAAAGGTGATGCTACAGCAAAAGATGTTTTAGATTTAGTAAAATACGTAAAAGATGAAATAAAAAAGAAGTTTAATAAGGAAATAGAATTAGAAATAGAACTAATAGGGGAATAATTGTCAACCAAAAGGACCGTCCCCAATGGTTGAAAGGGAGAAATGTTGAAATGAATGGTTTAATGCAGTGGTTTAAATCAAGCAATAAAATGAAAAGATGGATTTTTTTAATATTAATAGGAATTATTCTTAGTTGTTATGGCTTAGCAAAAGTGCTTGTTATGAAGGAAATATCTTTTAAAGAGGTTGGAGAAGTTATTGCTATTTTTGTTGTAGGTTTTGTTGCAATTGTTCTGGGCTTAATTTTTCTAAATAAAAGAACCTTAGAAATTTTAGTGGAATCAACAGATGAAAGAATGCAAAATAGAAGTAATGTAAATGTCAATTCTCTAATTTTTAATAAAACAGTATATGATAAAGGACCAAATATTGTTGTTATTGGAGGAGGTACAGGTCTAAATACAGTTCTTACAGGTTTAAAAAATTATACAAACAATTTAACAGCAATTGTAACTATATCAGATTATGGTGAAGAAGAAAAATATTCAAGAAAAGAATTACATACTTTACCTTTGGATGATGTAAAAGATAGCATAATTTCACTTGCACCAGAACAAGAACAAATTGGTAAACTATTTAATTATCAATTTAATAGCGGGAAATTAGAAGGATTAAGCTTTTCAGACATTTATTTTTCTGCAATGAAAAATATAAATGGAAATTTCGAAGATTCTGTTACAAAAAGTAATGAAGTATTAAACATTGTTGGCAAAGTAATTCCAGTTACACTTGACGAAATGAAAATTGCCGCAGAACTTGCAAATGGATATATTGTAGAAGAAAAAACAAGAATACCTGAAATTGTTTCAGATAAAATAACTAGTATAAGTAGAATTATGATAAAACCTGCCAATTGCAGACCTGCTCCAGGTGTTTTAGAAGCAATAAAAAATGCTGATTGTATAATTATTGGACCAGGAAGCTTATATACCAATGTTATACCAAATCTTTTAATTAATGGTGTTTCAAAAGCTGTAAAAGAAAGTTCTGCAATAAAAGTATATATAAGCAATATAATGACAGAACCAGGTCAAACTGATAATTATAGTGTTTCAGACCATCTAAAAGCAATTGTTGAACATTGCGGAGAAGGAATTGTAGATTATTGTATTTATGATACTGGAGAAATTGTTCCAGAATTTATAAAAAAATATAATTTAGAAGGACAAGATTTAGTTTCTCAAGAAAGTGAAAAAATAAATGGAGTAAAATTTTTACAAAGAGATTTATCTGCAATAATTGATGGACATATTAGACATAACCCAAGTTTAGTAGCATCTTCTATTATAGAATTAATTTGTGATGATTTAAAATATCAAGATAAACAAAATGATCCTCAATATTTAATGTTAAATAACAAATTGAAACAAGAAAAGAAAATTAATAAAATTAAGAAAAACATGGAAAAGAAAGTTAAAAAAGGTAAAGGTAAGAGAGAAAAAGAATGGAAAACTAAAAGTAAATTTAGTAGCAAATATAGTGAAAGAATAGCTTCAATTAGAGAAGCAGATGGAAATACTAAAACAAAAAGAAAAAGAAAAAGTTCAGCAACTAAAAATAAAACTAGAAAAGTACCATCAAAAAATGAAAAACCGGTAGAAAGAAATACTAGAGCAACTAAAAATACTAGAACTAGAGAAAAACATGCTAAAACTACAAGAGGTACAAGAGAAAAACATGCTGTAGATACTAAAAAAAGTAAACAACAAATTAGAGAAGAAATGATTAGAAAATTGGAAAATAGTAAATTGAATGATAATTAAAGATGTGTCCAAAAATGGACAAAAGGAGGAAAAAATGAAATTTACAAAAGAGGATTTAAACTTAGAAAAAGGGTTAACCAAAGAATGGATAATAACAAATGGATTAGGAGGATATAGTTCATCTACAATTATTGGAGCAAATACGAGAAGATACCATGGTTTATTAGTAGCACCATTAACACCGCCAGCTAGAAGATTTTTGGTATTATCAAAATTAGATGAATCTATTGAAATAAGAGGAAGAAAATATAATTTATTTACAAATGTGTGTGAAGAATATATTTCAAAAGGTTATGAATATCAAGAAGAATTTGAAAAAGATTTTTTACCAATATTTAAATATAAAATTGGAAAAACAGAAATTACAAAAATAATATGTATGGAATATGGAAAAAATACAGTAGCAGTTTACTATAAAATAAAAAATGGTAGTAGTAGAGCTAAACTTTCATTATCACCAATTATAAATTTTAGAGATTTTCATCAAGTATATACAGACCATTATTTTAATTTAAAACAAGATGTAAATAAAAACAAGGTAAAACTTATAATAGATGGCAATTCAGAAACACCAATATATATGAATTTATCTGAAGGAAATTATAATGAACATCAAAACGATATATTTAAAAATATGTTTTATATAGAGGAGCAAAAAAGAGGATTTGTAGCAGATGAAAATCATATTGTTCCTGGTACATATGAAATAGAAATACCCGCAAGAGCAGAAAAAGAGATTACATTTATTTGTTCATTAGAGGAAAATATAGAACAATTAGACGGAAAAACATTGATAAATAAAGAAATAATACGTTTAGGTGAACTATTTAATCAATCATTATTAATAGATTTTAGAAAAACAAATAAAACAAAAAAAGAAAAAGATTATGATGATTTAATTAAAAATTATTTAATAGCAACAGATAATTTTGTTGTATATCGCCCTAATTTTGGATTACATACTTTAATAGCAGGATACCATTGGTTTTTAGATTGGGGAAGAGATACATTAATTTCTTTTGAAGGTTTAGTATTAATTCCAAAAAGATATGAAATAGCAAAAGAAATATTAAAAACGATGGTAAGAGATATAAAATATGGGCTTGTTCCTAATGGATATTCAGGATACGATAATAGACCATTATATAATAGTGTAGATGCATCCTTATTATTATTTGAACAGATACAAAAATATATAAATTATACTGGAGATTATGATTTTGTAAAAGACGAATTGTATGAAAAATTAGTAGAAATTATAGAAAATTATTGTAATGGAATTGATGTAGATAATAATAACATTTATTTAGATAATGATGGTTTAATAGTATCTGGAACTGAAAATACACAAAATACTTGGATGGATGTCAAATTTGATGGAAAAGCAATAACACCTAGAAATGGTAAAGCAGTTGAAGTTAATAGTTTATGGTATAATGCAAATAAAATTATGGAAGAATTAAGCAAAAAATTTGGTCATAGAGCAAATGCAAAAAAATATGCCAAAATAGCTGAAAGTTGTAAAATTTCATTTAATAATAAATTTTACAATAAAAAAACAAAATGTTTATATGATGTTTTAGGTGATAGTAAAATAAGACCAAATCAATTATTTGCACTAAGTTTAACATATCCTGTTTTAGATATATATTCTGAAGAAGCAGCTAATATATTAAAAACAGTAGAATCTAAGTTATTAAATCCTTATGGATTAAAAACTTTAGCAAAAGGTCAAGAAAATTATGTAGAAATATATGAAGGTTCACCAGAGAAAAGAGATAGTAGTTACCATCAAGGTATTACGTGGACATGGCTTTTAGGGTTATATTATGATTCTTTAAAAAACTGCATAAAAGTAGAAAAAAGAAAAAAGGAAAAACAAGAATTAGAACAGAAACTTGAAAAATTTATAGATAAAACCAATAAAGTATTCAAAAAAGAATTATACGAAAATGGTTGTATTGGAAGTATAGCTGAAATATATGACTCTTGCAAACCGCAATTGCCAAAAGGTGCAATAGCACAAGGGTGGAGCGTTGCAGAGGTATTTAGAATTATTTTAAGAAGATAAATTTCAGCCAATGGGGACGGACTTTTTTGGTTGAAATTTTGATTAAAAGAGAGGAATGTTGAATGTTAACTGTTGACAGTATAGAGAGACAATTAAAAACAGAAGAATTAAAAAATTTATATCTTTTATTTGGAGAAGAAACATTTTTACTAGAAACATCATTAAGAAAAATAAAAACAAAATTTGGAGAGGCAATAAAAGGTATAAATTATATTTCTATTGATGAAACAAATGTAGGAGAACTTATAAGTAATTTACAAACACCAGCTTTTGGATATAACAATAAGCTAATTATAGCAAGAAATACAGGTTTATTCAAAAAAGAAGGAAAAAGGAAAAATGCAGAACTTTCCAAAATAAAAGAAAAAATAAATGAATATATAACAGAAAATATAAAAATATTAGAAGAAACAACAGTTATGGTATTTATTGAAGAAGATGTAGATAAAAGACAAAAACTATTCAATACTTTAGATAAAAACGGAATAGTATGTGAATTTTCATATTTAAAACCAATTCAGATAGAAAAAAGAATTAAAACAATTTGTGATGGTTACAAAGTAAATATAGATAATAATACTATAAAGTATTTTATAGAGTGTTGTGGAACAAATATGCAAGAATTAATTAATGAGATTAGAAAACTTATAGAATATGTAGGCGAAAATGGAAAAATTGAAAAAGATGATATTGATAAATTATCCATAAAAAAATTAGAAAGTATTATATTTGATTTAACAGATAATCTTGGAAAAAAAGAAATATCAAAATCTTTAGAAGTATTAAATAACTTAATTTACGCAAAAGAACCAATACAAAAAATTTTAATAACATTGTATAATCATTTTAAGAAAATATATTTTACTACTTTAGCATTAAAATACAATAAAGATATTATTAGTAGTATAGACTTGAAACCAAACCAAACATTTTTAGTTAATAAATATAAAATGCAATCAAAATATTTTAAAGAAAGTGAATTAAAAGATATTTTGCAAAATTTAAGAGATTTAGATTTTAAATATAAAAATGGCTTAATTGATTTACAAATTGGACTAGAAGCTATACTTTGCAGATATTGTTCATAAATCAATATTGAAAATTAAAAAATGTATAAAAATCACTTTAATTGATAAAAATAGTAAAAAGTTTTATTAGTTAAGGTGATTTTTTATGTTTAAAAATAAAAATAAAATTATAATAATATTTATTATTGCATTTTTAAGTATATCTGCATATTTATTTAGTATTTTGATAGAAAATAATTCTGTAGATGCATTATCAAAATATGGTTCAAGAGGAAATGAGGTTACACAGATACAAACAAAGCTGAAAAGATGGGGGTATTATACTGGAAGTGTTGATCGGAATATATGGAAGTAAAACAGTAAGTGCAGTAAAATATTTTCAGCGTAAAAATGGATTAACAGTAGATGGAATAGCAGGGCCCAAAACATTAGCTGCAATGGGAATAGTTGAAGCTAGTTCTAGTACTACATCAAGTTCAAGTAATTCTAGTGATGTAAATTTGCTATCTAGAGTTATATATGGTGAATCGAGAGGAGAGCCATATTCACGGACAAGTAGCAGTTGGAGCTGTTATAATGAATAGAGTTAAAAGCAGTGCTTTTCCAAATACAATAGCAGGTGTTGTTTACCAATCAGGAGCATTTACAGCTGTTAGTGATGGACAAGTAAATTTATCTCCTGACTCTACAGCAAAAAAAGCTGCTCAAGATGCTATGAATGGATGGGATCCATCATATGGTGCAATTTATTATTTTAATCCTGCTACTGCAACAAATAAGTGGATTTGGTCTAGACCAGTAACAGTAACAATAGGAAAGCATAGATTTTGCAAATAAGGAATTTAAGGAACACTCCCTGATTATTTTGCACTGCTCCTTAAGGGGAGATGGTATCATTATTTTTTTATTTAATCGTTCATTTCGTTCAAAAAGAACTTGTAAATTATTAGAATGAGTCTCTTTCATGCTCAAAATGTATTATATTATTTTGTATGTAATTACGAATGCGACTGGAGTAAAATTAGAATCTCTTAAATTATTTTATGGAAAATGTTCGCGTCGAACAGCTATGCTGTGAGGACTAAGTGAAAGGGTGCCATAAAATAATTTTAGAGATTCTTGTTTTATGTAGGGAACCGAGTAATGAAATAAAAAATAATATAATACATTTTGCCCTGAACATCCCTCATTCTAATATTTAACAATTTCTATTTTTCACTCCAATCAATCATAAATAAAAAAATAATGATACCATCTCCCCTTAAGGAGCAGTGCAAAACAATCAGGGAGTGTTCCTCAATCCCTCTTGACAAAAGCAAGGCAAATTGGTAATATATATGTATCTTATAGCAAGAGAGGGAAAAGATGAATATATATCCAAATGCATATTTTAAAAAAGTTCAAGACATAACAATAAATTTTTTGAAAAAAAACAATATAAAAGCGTTGATTTTAGATATAGATAATACGTTAATAGATTATAACGAAACATTATCTCAAGAAGTAATTCAATGGATAGAAGAAATAAAAAAAACAGATATAAAATTATATATATTATCAAATACTAATAAAAAAGAAAAAGTAGAAAAAGTTTCAATTCCTTTACAAATACCATATACCTGTTTTGCTAAAAAACCTTTAAAATCTGGATTTAGAAAAGTACAAAAAAAATTAAATGAAAAACCGGAAAACATTGCAACAATTGGAGATCAAATTTTTACAGATGTAATAGGTGGGAATAGAAGTAATATGTTTACTATATTAGTTGATCCTATTAACAAAAAAGATTATTGGTATACTGGATGGAAAAGACCAATAGAAAATAAAATAAAGAAAAATATTAAACTAGAGATTAAAGAGGAGAATTAAAATGTATTTTAATAATGTACATATTGCTTATTATATAGTTGCAGGAATTTTAGGACTTATTTCTGGAGAGTTTGTAAGCTGGATGAATAAAAGACTACCTGAAT
The DNA here is from genome assembly GCA_964493175.1 of uncultured Clostridium sp. Taxonomy (GTDB): domain Bacteria; phylum Bacillota; class Clostridia; order TANB77; family CAG-508; genus CAG-269. Next base: position 3,115 of record CAZBMU010000029.1, on the reverse strand, counting down.
ACAAAAAAGTATTTTCTAAAGATATATTAATAGAATATAAAATGAATTTTAAACCAAATTATATATTAATGCTAATAAATGCAGTTATTTATATTTTCTTATTATATAGATTTGGTATACAAAATACAATAATAGCTAATTTAGATTTGATTAAATTTATAATTTTAACTCCGATGCTACTATCTGCATTTATAATAGATTATAAAATTCAAATTATACCAAATAGACTTAATTTAACTATATTTGAAGTTGGAATAGTAATAGCTTTTTTATATGGATTATCTAATGTAGCAATAACAATAAACATGTTACTTGGCATGTTAGTTGGTGGAGGAATATTCTTATTAATTACATTAATCGGTGGATTATTTTATGGAAAAGAAGCAATGGGATTTGGAGACGTAAAATTAATGGGAGCTTTAGGATTATTTTTTGGTTTTTCAAATATAATAATAATAACACTACTTTCATTTTTATTAGGAGCAATAATTAGTATAATATTATTAATTTCAAAAATTAAAAAAACAGATGAATATATACCATTTGGACCATTTATTGTAATTGCTTCATTTATTAGTATGTATATACCATTTGAACAGATAAAATCAATTTTAATTACAATATTTACACTAGGAATGTTTAAAGGATAAAATGTTCTGTTTTAGAAAAATAAATGGGCAAAAAAGGAGAGAATTAATATGAATTCAAAATTACAATGGTTAAGAAATACTATGTCAAGTTTAAATATGCAAGGTTTAATAATATCAAATCCAACAAATATAAAATATTTAACAGGTATTGATGCAGAAGGAGTTTTAATTTTAACAAGAAAAGAAAATATTTATATTACAGATGGAAGATATATAGAATATGTTCATGGAGTATTAACTTTATATGATGAAATAATAGTATATGATACACATAATGTATCTAAAGAAGATTATGAAAATTTCTTTATGTTTTGTGAAAATGTTGGTTTTGAAGAACATTATGTTACTTATGCAGGATATAAAGAACTTATAAGAAAATACAAAATTAATAATTTAGTTGAAACAGAACATATAATTGAAAAGCAAAGAATGATAAAAGATCATGAAGAAATTAAAAATATAGAAAAAGCTTGTCAAATTACAGATGAATGTTTCAGTTATATATTGTCATATATTAAACCAGGAATGACTGAAAAGCAAATAGCAGATGAGATTGAAGAATATTTCAAAGAGAGAACAGAAGGAATATCATTTAATACAATTGTAGCTTCTGGAGAAAATACTTCTAAACCACATGCTGTTCCAACAAATAGAAAAATACAAGAAAAAGATATAATAACAATAGATATGGGCTGTAAAGTAAACGGATATTGTTCAGATATGACAAGAACATTTTTTGTTGGAAGTGTGCCAGAAGAAGTGAAACCAATATATGACTTAGTATTAAAAAATCAAGTTCAAACTATAGATGAAATGAGAGACTGTGCAAATATTAGATTAGTAAGTAAAATGGTTGAAAATGATTTTAAATTAAATGGATATGATTTAATACATAGTTTGGGACATGGAGTTGGAATGGAAATTCATGAAGCTCCATATATTTCTAGCAACTCTGACGCACAGCTAAGAGAAAATATGGTAGTAACAAATGAGCCAGGTATTTACATACCAGGGAAATTTGGAGTTAGAATAGAAGATACAGTTCAAATAACAAAAATTGGTTGTATAAGTTTAACAAAATCAGAGAAAAATTATATTATAATATAATATGTTATTGTAAAACTTGATTTTTGGTAAAATTTGTAGTAAAATAGATAGGAATTTTTGAAAAAATATAAAAAAGGAGAGATAATTATGGCAACAGTATATTCAGCAGGCGATTTTAGAAATGGAACAACATTTGAAATGGAAGGAAATGTATATAGAATAGTAGAATTTCAACATGTAAAACCAGGAAAAGGTTCTGCATTTGTAAGAACAAAATTAAAAAATGTAATAACAGGAGCAACTTTAGAAAGAACATTCAACCCATCAGATAAATACCCAGCAGCAGAAATTGAAAAGAAAACAATGCAATATTTATACAATGATGGTGGATTATATTATTTTATGGATAATGAAACATATGATCAAATTCCATTAAATGAAGAACAATTAGGAGATTGCTTAAAATATTTAAAAGAAAATATGGAAGTAACAATTCTTTCATACAAAGGAAATACATTTGCAGTTGAGCCACCAACTTTTGTGGAATTAGAAGTTACATATACTGAACCAGGATTTAGCGGAAACACAACAACAACTTCAGGAAAACCAGCAAAACTAGAAACAGGTTTAGAATTACAAGTCCCATTATTCATAAATATTGGAGATATAATTAAAATAGACACAAGAACTTGTGAATATATGGAAAGAGTTTAAAAAAATAGAAAGGTGAATATTAATGGCAAACTTAAAAACTGAATATAAAAGTTTTTTAGATGATATTGAAAAAAATATAAAGGACAAAGATGATTTAGCATATATAAAAAAGAGATTTGCAGTTTTTTTAGATGTTATTTTAGATCAAATGGACTATCTATTAGATTTTAAAAAAGAAGAAATGAAAAAGCTAGAAGAAAACCAGAAAATGATAGAAGAAAAAATGTCAAAAATGCAAACAGTAATAGACAATATAGAAAATGACATATATACAGATGACGGATTCGATTTTGAAATTGTATGTCCATATTGTAATAATGAGTTTATAATAGATGTAGATGAAAATAGGACTGAAGTTGAATGTCCAGACTGTAAAAATATTATAGAATTAGATTGGTCAGGAGATGTAGATGAAGAACCTGATGAAAATAATGGATGTTCTGGAAATTGCCACGGATGTGGTGGATGTGAAGAAGATGATATGTAATGAATTTGGCACTACTCCTAGATGATGAGGGTGTCATTTTTTTGTTTAATTGTTAAAATAATAATAAATATATAAATATAAAAAATATCGAGTCCTTGGTGTCGCAATCTCCATATTTTAAAGGACTAGTATGTCGATTGCTCCAATCGCACTCAGCTAAAGCTTCGTTTGGTCGCTTACGCGGACTTCTCTATTTTTTATATTTATATATTTTTCA
>CAZBMU010000028.1:0-15886 GCA_964493175.1 uncultured Clostridium sp. | reverse complement strand
GCTTAGGTTTATTTTCTCTAAAGGATTTTATTGTTTATTTTTCAATGTACTTTTTATGTTCCGTTTGCGTACGGAACGATTTTAATTATACATTAACTTTTCTTCTTTGTCAACACTTTTTTTGATTTTTTTTAAAAAAATTTTATGGTAATCTTTACATGATAAAAATCTCTTGAAAATCCAAGAGATTTTTTGTAATTAATTCTGTTTATTAAAGTTTTTTATTAATTATTTAATCATGTATTATATAGTTTTAAAATTGCCATAATAAGACATCACTTATTGCAATATTTTTAAAACTACATATTTTACTATTCCATCATTGTCATATTCTACATTTATACTATATTTATTATTTCTTTTTTCTTCTATATATTTTTTTAGTTTTTCTGTTAATTCATTATTTCCTTTGTTTCTACTTATTTCTAATTTCAATTCTTTACTTGAAGATGTTTCTAAATTTATAAAGTTATCTTTTATTGTATCTATTATGCTTATTACTCTATCTTTATCCAGTTCTTCACCTTGTAGTATTTCAAATTTAGAGTTAAATCTGTTTTTTTCTGTTTCTGTAGTTCCGCTTCCTTCTAATCTTTCACTAGTATGATATAATCCAAAGTCTCCTAAAATTTCATTAATATCATCTTCTCTAATCACTTCCTGCTTTATAGATTCAATTTTTTTCTTTAAAGCTTCTTGTATTTTACTAGATACACTATCTAAATTTTCATTACTTAAAGAATCTAACTCTATAATATTCTCTTCATCTATATTTAATTCATTTTCAAATTCATCTACATAGTTTATATTTTTAATTATATTTGCTTCTAATTTATTTGTATTATTGTCATATATAATTGAAGTAGATTGTTTTGTTTCTTCATCTTCTTTTCTCATTTCTTTTTCAATAGATATTTTGTAAGGTTTATCTGTTTTATTATCTTCTAATTCTATACCTATTTTATTATCTTCACTTTCAATTTTAAACATAAAATTATAATCTTCAGACTCAACTTTCTTTTCATCTATTTGTATAAATTTTTCTTTTCCAATTTCTAAAAAGTCAAAATTAATATCATAATCTACTCCAGAAATTGTAGTTCTAACAGTTTTTCCTAAATTTTTGTAAACTGTAATACTTGTTTCTTCACTTCCTATATTATTTTCATTAATTTCATTGATTTTATCTTCTAATTCACTTATAAAACTATCTCTTAAATTCACTGTTTCAGATGATAATTGATTTATTATTTTAATATTATCTTGTAAAGTATCTAATTTTCCTAAAATTATTTCATCTTTTTTTAATTCTTCTAATACATTTACATATATATTATTTAGTTGTTCTTTACTTAATTTTAATACATAACCTTCAACTTCAACTTTCTTGTCGTTTATAGTTATATTTTGTTTTTGAACTTTTTTAAATTTATCTCCTGATATTTCTCCTATTACTACATTTAAGTATTTTTGTTTTAATGTTTCTATTTCTTCGTCTGAAAATTCACATCCATTTAAAATATTATTATTTATATCAATTGTCTCAGGAATGTTTTCAAGTTCATCTTCTTTATATCCAATTTTTTCTAATAAGCCTTTAAAATTTGTGTCTTGTGCAAAAATGTATTGTTTAAATAAATCTGAAAATCTTATACCTGTGTTTTCTTCATTTTTTATATATTCAAATTCAAAAGCCTGATTATCTTCTTTTAATAATTGAACATTTTGATATTCATATTTATTTGATTTGTCAACTTGTCCATCTATAACAAGTTTTAATTTATTTATTCTATTATTCATACTTTCTGATGATGTTCCAGCATAATTAGTATAATTAATTATAACTTCACAATTTTCAATATATTTATTTTTTTGCATTTCTTCATTTTCTGTTTGTTTAAATATTTCTTGAATCATTTCAACATTTTCTAGATTTTTTCCTACGTATTTAGAAAATAATGTTTTTGCTGGTTTAAACATATCTGTATTTAAATATAAAAATACAAAAATAGCTATTAAAGCAATTATAACTATTGCTATTGGTATTATTATTAACATCCTTTTTGCTTTTCTTGTCATCATTTTTGAATACCTCCATTATTATTTTTTCTTTGTTTAACTACCTCATATATTATAATTCCTGCTGACACTGATGCATTTAATGATGTTATTTTCCCTTTCATAGGAATTTTAACTAAAAAATCACATTTTTGTTTAACTTTATTTCCTATTCCTTTTCCTTCATTTCCAATTACTATTCCTAATGGTCCTGTTAAATTTTCATCATAATAATTTTTTTCAGTATCTATTGATGTTCCACAAATCCATAGTCCCTGTTTTTTTAAGTTTTCAATTGTTTCCGAAATATTTGTTACTCTTGCAATTTTCATGTGTTGTACAGCTCCACTTGATACTTTATTTACTGTGGCATTTACAAAAGCAGATCTTCTTTTTGGAATTATTATTCCATGTACTCCAGCTGTTTCGGCTGTTCTGATTATAGAACCTAAATTATGTGGGTCTTCTATTTCATCAAGAATAACTATAAATGGTTCTTCATTCTTATTTCTTGCATTTTGTATTATATCTTCTACTTCACAATACTCATAAGGTGGAACTATTGCTATAACTCCTTGATAGTTTTTAGTCGTTGCCATTTTATCCATTTGCTGTTTTTCTTTTTCTACTATAATAACTTTTTTTTCTTTAGCAATTGCTATTATCTTATTTATAGAACCATGTTTTTCTCCTCTTGTTATATATAGCTTATTTATATCTTTTCCACTCTCTAGTAATTCTAAAACAGAATTCCTTCCTTCTATTTTGTCTTCCATATTTCCTCCAAAATTATTCATCATCTAATTTAAGAACTGATAAAAATGCCTCTTGTGGTATTTCTACATTTCCAATTTCACGCATTTTTTTCTTTCCTCTTTTTTGCTTTTCTAATAATTTTTTCTTTCTAGTTATATCTCCTCCATAGCATTTTGCTAATACATCTTTTCTCATGGCAGATATTGTTTCTCTTGCTATTATTTGACCACCAATTGCAGCTTGAATTGGTATTTTGAAAAGCTTTCTCGGTATTACAGTTTTTAATTTCTCTACCATTTTCTTTCCTCTTTCATAAGCTCCATCCTTGTGAACTATAAAGCTTAAAGCATCTACTTTTTCTCCATTTATATGGATATCTAGTTTAACTAAATTTGATTTTTTATATTCTTTAAATTCATAATCTAATGATGCATATCCTTTTGTTTTAGATTTTAAATTATCAAAAAAATCATATATTATTTCATTTAAAGGCATTTCATATATTAATGTTACTCTGTTTTCGTCTAAATATTTCATATCTATATATATTCCACGTCTTCTTTGGCATAATTCCATAATATTTCCTACATATTCTTTTGGTGTTAAAATATTTGCTGTTACAAATGGTTCTTCTATATATGAAATTTCTTGGCTAGGGGGTAAATCTTCTGGATTATATAATTCCATAATTTCTCCATTTGTTTTATATACTTTATAAATAACTGATGGTGCTGTTGTAATTAATCCCAAGTCATATTCTTTGTCAAGTCTTTCTTCTATTATTTCTAAATGTAATAATCCTAAAAAACCACATCTAAATCCAAAACCTAATGCTACTGAAGATTCTATTTCATATTCTAGTGCTGCATCATTTAATTTTAACTTCTCTAATGCTTCTTTTAAATCTTCATATTGACTACCATCTATAGGGTAAAGTCCACAATATACCATAGGTGTTACTTTTTTATATCCTTTTAAAGGTTCTTCTGCAGGATTATTATTTAAAGTTATTGTGTCTCCAACATGAATATCAGATAAAGTTTTTATACTTGCTACAATATATCCAACTTCTCCTGCTTTTATTTCATTAGTTGGCATATATGAACCTGGTAAAAAATATCCAACTTCTGTTACAGTAAATACTTTATTTGTGGCCATCAATTTGATTTCGTCTCCAATTATAACTTTTCCATCTATTACTCTTACATAAGCTAATGCTCCTTTATAATTATCATAATAAGAATCAAAAATTAGGCATTTTGTTTTTTCTTCTTCATTTCCTTTTGGTGATGGTAAATCTGTAACTATTCTTTCTAAAACCTCTTCCACATTTAATCCAGATTTTGCAGATATACATGGTGCATCTTCAGCAGGTATTCCAATTATATCTTCTATTTCTTTTTTTACTTCTTCCACCCTTGCATTTGGTAAATCAATTTTATTTATTACTGGCAATATTTCTAAATTATTATCTATTGCTAAATATACATTTGCTAGTGTTTGTGCTTCAACTCCCTGACTTGCATCAACAACGAGAATTGCTCCATCACATGCAGCTAAACTTCTAGAAACCTCATAATTAAAATCTACATGTCCAGGTGTATCTATTAAATTCAAGATATATTCTTGTCCATCTTTTGCTTTGTATATCATTCTTACTGCCTGAGATTTTATTGTTATTCCTCTTTCTTTTTCAATTTCCATATTATCTAAAACTTGACTTTCCATTTCTCTTTTAGATAATACGCCTGTCATCTCTATAAGCCTATCTGCTAATGTTGATTTTCCATGATCTATATGTGCAATAATGCAAAAATTTCTGATGTGGTTTTTATCCATTTTTTTCTCTCTTTCTTATTATATCATTTAATATTTTAACATAAAAAAATAAAAACCTCAATACCCTTCAGTACCATTATATAAATTATAAACATTTATATATCCTAACTTTTTTAATCTATTTTGTGCTTTTTTACTTCTCCATCCACTTGAACAATATAAAACTATCAATTTATTTTTATCTCTTAAATCCACTTTATATCTATTTATTATTTCATATTCTGGAATACATATTGCACCTGGTAAATGTCCCTCATTAAATTCTTGTGGACTTCTTACATCAATTAAAATTGCATCTTTTGCTATCATTTTTTTTAAATCTTCATAATTTATATCATAATTATCCATAGAACGTTTAAATTTTTTAAAAATAAAATTTTTAAAATTTATTAACATGTTTTTTCCTCTTTTTATTTTATTATATGAAAAAAGTTTTTTAAAGTTATCCACAGTTTATTCATATATTATCCTTTATTTTTATTTTTCAAAAAATAATCTACTTTTACAAATTTGTTACAATAATATTTCATCTTTTAAGAATCTTTTTAAAAAAAATACATTGTTTGATATTTTTTTATATATTTTTACTACTGATGATTCCAATATGTTACAAATTTGTTACAATAATATTTCATCTTTTAAGAATCTTTTTAAAAAAAATACATTTTTTGTTATTTTTTTATATATTTTTACTACTTATGTTTCAATTATGTTTCAAATTTGTTACAATTATGTAATTTGTTTGTTTTTATGTTACCCGTTTAAGCTATGTTTTTTTAATTATTGTTGAGTGAAATTATGTGTGGAAACTGTGGATAACTTTGTGAATAACTAAAAATAGTCGTTTTGAGTTCATAAGTTGTTCACAGTTTATTTTAGTTTAAATAATATTTTTATGTTGATTACTTTTTTTATTTTTTTATGTGTACCTATTATTTTGATTTTTATAAAAACAATAAAAACCTCAAAAAGCTTTTCATTTTAAAGCTTTTTGAGATTTATTCTTATTTATATATAAACATAAAATATATTATAGTTATAATTTCAAGTATTGTAATAAATGGAAAGCCTATAACAAAAGCCATTTTTTGTGTTTTATGTCTAAATGAGTACATACCTATTATGCTACCAATTCCACCACCCAAGGCAGTAATTAGAAATAAAGTTTTTTCAGGAATTCTCCAACTTCCTTTTTTAGCTTTTAGTTTATCAATCCACATAACTAAAAATCCTATTACATTTATTATTATTAAATACATTATTATTTTTTCAAACATATAATATTCTCCTTTTAGAGATTTGGGAACGTTCTTTTTTCCATCTTTTGGGGATTAGGGGACACTCCTTGGTTATTAAATCACTACTCCTTGAGGAGGCATGTGTCCTTATTTTTTTCTTTAATCGTTCATTTCATTCAAATAGAAAATGTAATTTGATATTTTGAGCCTCTTTCACGTTCAAACTTCATATTTATATTATTTGCATGTAATTACGAATGCGACCGGAAAAGCTTTAGAAGTTGTTATATTAGAAAATGAGGAATGTTCACGGTACTTGAGGTAACGAAAGGGTCTGAGTGAAAGAGGCGCATTTTCTAATATAACAACTTCTTAGCGTATGAAGGAAGCCGAGTAATGAAATAAAAATAATATAAATATAAAGTTTGCCTTGAACATTCCTCAAAATATCAATTAACAATTTCTAATTTTCATTCCAATCAATCATAAAGAAAAAAATAAGGACACATGCCTCCCCAAGGAGTAGTGACTTAATCACCAAAGAGTGTCCCCTAATCCCTCTTACGCAAATAGACTAATTTGATTGCTTTGACTCATTCCTTTTAAACAACCATAATTTTTTAACAAATCTGTTACAGAATTCCCAACTTTTGAACGAATTTTTAAATCATCTATAGACATAAATTTTCCGTTCTTTTCTTGCTTTTGCAATTCCTTCTGCTGCGACTGTTCCAAGTCCTGGTATACTATTTAAAGGTGGTCTTATTTTCCCTTCTTCTACTAAAAATTTTGTGGAATCTGATTTATACAAATCTATTGGTAAAAATTCAAAACCTCTTTCATACATTTCTAAAACTAGCTCTAATATTGCATACATATTTTTATCTTTTGTCGTTGCATTATTTCCTTGCATGTCAATTTCTTTCATTTTATTCTTTACTTTTTCTTTTCCAAATATCATATAATCACTATCAAATTCGTCTGCTCTTATTGAAAAATATGATGCATAATATGCAAGTGGCTCATGTACTTTAAACCATGCAATTCTAAATGCATTTGTTACATATGCTGCTGCATGGGCTTTTGGAAACATATATTTAATTTTTTCACATGATTTAATATACCAATCTGGCACATTATGTTCTTTCATTAAAGCTTTATATTCTTCCCATTTTTTTGGATCTTTTAATGCTTTTCCTTTACGTACAGTTTCCATTATTTTAAATGCAGGATTTGGTGGTACTCCCATCTTTATTAAATAAATCATTATATCATCACGACAACATATTGCATCTTGAAGTGTTACTGTTCCAGATTCTATTAAACTTTGTGCATTTCCAAGCCACACATCGGTTCCATGCGATAAGCCAGATATTCTAATTAATTCATCGAATGTTTTTGGTTTTGTATCTACTAACATTCCTCTTACAAATTTGGTTCCAAATTCAGGTACACCAAAACTTCCAACTTCTGAATGTATTTGTTCTTTTGTTACACCAAGGGCTTCAGTCGAACTAAATATAGACATTGTTTCTTTATCATCTAATGGTACTTTTGTTGGGTCAATACCTGTTATGTCATATAACATTCTTATCATCGTTGGATCATCATGACCTAATATATCTAGTTTTAATAAATTTTGATCAATTGAGTGGTAATCAAAATGTGTTGTTATAATATCTGAATTTGGATCATCTGCTGGATGTTGAACTGGGCAAAATTCATATATTTCTCTTCCTTTTGGTACAACTATAATTCCTCCTGGATGTTGTCCTGTTGTTCTTTTTATTCCTGTACATCCAACTGCTAATCTTTGTGTTTCTGCTCTGTTTATCGGTATATTTCTTTCTTCAAAATATTTTTTTACATAACCAAATGCTGTTTTTTCTGCTATTGTACCTATTGTTCCTGCTTTAAATGTAGTTCCTTTTCCAAATATTACTTCTGTATATTTATGTGCTTTTGCTTGGTATTCTCCTGAAAAGTTTAAATCTATATCAGGTTCCTTATCTCCATTAAACCCTAAAAATGTTTCAAATGGTATATCCATTCCATCTTTATCTAGTTTTGTTCCACATTTTGGACAATTTTTGTCTGGTAAATCAAATCCATTTTTATATCCATAATCAGTAAAATCTGAATATTTGCAATTTGGACATCTATAATGTGGTGGCAAAGAGTTAACTTCTGTTATACCTGTCATATTTGCTGCAAATGATGACCCTACTGAACCTCTTGAACCAACTATATATCCATCTTCATTCGATTTCCATACTAATTTTTGAGCAATTATATACATAACTGAGAAACCATTTTTAATAATAGAATCTAATTCTTTATCTAGTCTTGTTTGTACTATTTCTGGTAATTTTTCTCCATATAGTTCATGTGCTTTTGAATATGCTATATCTCTGATTGTTTGCTCGCATCCTGGAATATGTGGTGGACATTTTTCTTTTGAAATTGGACTAATTTTTTCACACATATCTGAAATCATATTTGTATTTGTTACAACTACTTCATATGCTTTTTCTTCTCCTAAATATTTAAATTCCTCTAACATTTCTTCTGTTGTTCTTAAATATAAAGGCGCTTGATTATCGCTATCAGCATATCCTTGTCCTGCTTCTAAAATACGTCTATATATCTCATCTTGAGGATCCATAAAATGTACATCACAAGTTGCAACAACTGGTTTCTTTAGCTTTTCACCGCAAAGTTACTATTTTTCTATTTATATCGCGTAAAGCCTCTTCATCTTTTACAACTTCTTTTCTAATTAAATGTTGATTATTTCCAATTGGTTGTATTTCTAAATAATCGTAAAAATTTGCTATTTCTTCTATCTCTTCATCTGTTTTTCCCAGTTCTATTGCTTGGTAAAGTTCCCCTGCTTCACATGCACTTCCTATTATTAATCCTTCTCTATATTTTTCTAATAAACTTTTTAAAATCCTAGGTTTACGATAAAAATAATTTAAATGTGAAAAAGAAACCAATTTATATAAGTTACGCAATCCTGTATAATTTTTGGCTAATACTATTGCATGATATGTTTTTAATTTTTTATATTCTTCTTTTTTTGCTTCTTCTGTCCTTCCTACTTTGTCTATATCATCTATTTTTTCAGCTCCACGTTTTTTTAGCATATCTAACATTACTTTAAATACTTTTACTGTTGTATCCACATCATCTAATGCCCTATGTGCAACTTCAACTTTTATTCCTAAATTTTCTGCAATTTTACCTAATTTATATTTTTTATACTCTGGGAATAAATCTTTTGCTAAACTTAGAGTATCTAAATATGTATAATTAAATTCATATCCAAGATTCTTTGCATTTTGTTTTAAAAAGCCAACATCAAATCCAGCATTATGCGCAACAATAACTGAATCTCCTAAAAATTCTAATATTTTAGGAAATACTTTATCTATTGTTTCACTATCTTTTACCATTTCATCTGTTATGTTTGTTACTTCCGTTACTCTTTGTGGTATATGTTTTTCTGGATTAACAAAACAACTAAATTTATCTATTACTTCACCATTTTTTAGTTTCATTATTCCAACTTCTGTTATTTTTTCTGTAATAGCTGAAAAACCTGTTGTTTCTAAATCTAATACACAATATGTAGTATCTATAGATTGATTTTTTGCATTTTCAACGACTGAATTGTTATCTGGAGCTAAATATACTTCAACTCCATAAATAACTTTCATATCTGGATTATCATAACCTAATAGTTTATGTGCCTCTGGAAATGCTTGTACAACTCCATGGTCTGTTATTGCAATTGATTTCATTCCCCATTTCATTGCTCTTTTTATTAAATCTGTTGCAGAAGTAATTGCATCCATTTGACTCATTTGAGTATGCATATGTAATTCTACTCTTTTTACTTCTGAATTATCTTGTCTTACTTCTTTTTTAAGACCTTCTGTTTCAACTATAGTATTTACCATAACTGATAATTCGTTTGTGAATGTATCCATTCCTGCTGTTCCTGATATTTTTACACCTTTTGAATTTTTTATTCTTTTCATTATTTTTTTAGCATTTTTTTCATCCAAAAAAACTTTACATGTTATAGAACTTGTTCCATCATATAAATCAAAGCTAAATAATGTTTTTCCTGATTTTAATGTTCTATCTTCTGAATATATTACTTCTCCTTCAAGTGATATTTTTCCATCTTCAACACCTAAGTCTTCTATTTTTACATTTGGTTCTATTATATTTATATTTCCACCAAATATTAAAGGTGTATCTTCTATTTCATCCTCTTTTGGCAATTCTGGAACTTCTGCATTTGTTTCTATTATAATATTAGAAATTATTGTAACATCTCCAGCAAATGTATCTAAGCCAGCCTTTCCAATAGTTTTTATTGCATGCGCTTTTTCAATTTTTTCAGCTATTTCTTGTCCTTCTGATAAATCTTTTGCAAAAGATTTTACTGTAATTGTTCCAGTTCCATCATATAATTCAAATATAATCATACCTTTTTCAGATTTTGTTTCTCTAACTTGACATGAAACTATTCTTCCCTCTATTGTAACTCTTCCAGATTCTGCTGATATTTCTTTTATTTTAATTCGTTTTTCTTTTGCTTTAGATGGTTTTCCCATTATGTATTCATTAATTTCTTCTATTTCTGGATTATTTTCTATTTCTTCTGGTATATATACTTCAATATCATTTAGCATTTTATAATCTGGGTCATTATCTTCAATATTTGCAACTATTTTTTCTTCTTCTTTTTTTAGTCTTTCTTTTATTTTTTTTATTGCTTCTTCTGATATTTCTTCTGTTAATTCAATTTTATAATCTATGCCAAATATATTTTTTAAAACTTTTGAAAGTTCTTTATCTGTTTTTTTAGCATGTAAAAAATCTGCACCTTTCAAATGCATTTTTATAATAATATTATTATCTTCAACTTCTAAATCACTTTTTAATAATAACATTGGTTTTGCCAATGGATACTTATGAGACATATATGCTATTATATTTTTCCATTCTTCTTTTATAGATTTTTTTTGAACTTGTTCATGGTAATTTATTTTTATATCTATATTTTCAAATTTAAATCTTTCTTTTAAGAATTTTTCAAAATACCATATTTCTTTTATTTCTATATATTCATCAAAATAAATTACAACTTCTAATGTATTGGTTTTTTTTAATACATTTAATGCTGTAATTGTTGCATATATAATATTTGAACCTGTTTTGTAATCACTAAATACTTCTCCTAATTTTTTAGCTTCCAATAATTATTTCATCCCTTTATTATTTTTAAATTTTTTTCATAGTGATTTTATCATAAGTTTTTTGTAAAAAAAAGCGAACATTAGAATTTTTTCATTTGATGTAACACATTTTTTGTATTCTCATATTATATATCATACAAAGGAAACTACAAAAGAAAACATATTGTTGATTGGAAGGGGGTATAGACTATGCCAGAAAATAGAGGATGCGGTGGATTCGGTTTTGGTGATGATTGCTGCTGGATTATTATCCTTATATTATTAATTTGCTGCTGTTGCGGTGGTAATAGAGGAGGATGTTGCTAATCCCTAATAATTGCTAAAAAAGAAAACTCCATTTATGGAGTTTTCTATATACTTTTATTTAAACCTTTTCCCTTTATGCTTTTGTTTTTTTGGTTTTTCGTCATCATCAATTTCATATTCATTATATTCTTCTTGCTCTTCCAATTTTTCTTCTTCATCATAACCTATATTTTTATCTTCGTAATCATCATAATATTCTTCATAATATTCATCTTCTTCTGTATTTCTATTTTTTATATGTTTTACAATTAGAAAAATAATAATTATAAATACTATTATACCTAATGATATTGAAGCAGCAATTAATATTTTATTTTGTTCTTGCTTTTTTCTTAATTCTTCTTGTTCTTTTGCTAAAGCCTCTTCATCAACTAATTTTTTATTAACCAAAACTTGATATGTTGCTATGTTATTGCCATCTGGATCTGAAACTAAAATTGTTATAATATTTTCCCCTTCTTCTAATTTATTGTTTCCTGTAGTTTCTACAATAAAATTGGGATCTGTTGGCTTTGCTTCTATATTTATTTTTTCATCTTCACCTATATATGTTGTTTCATATTCATAAATATTTGTACTAAATTCTGGAGATAGTTTTAAATCTCCAATTTTTAAACTAGCTAATCCATTTCCTGATGAAGTACTTTCTACATTTTCAGTGTTTTCTTCATCTTGTTTTGTAATGTTTATTGTATATGTTTTAGTTGTTCCATCTTCTGCTGTTACTACAACTGAAACTGTATTTTTTCCGTCTTCTAATTTCTTTTTTCCTGTACCAGAAACTTTGGCACTAGAACTTTGTGCAGTTGCATAAACTTCTACTTCATCAACATCTTCAGGTACATTAACATTATATGTTGTTATACCAGATTTAAATCCTGAAAAATCATTTGGTTTTATTCCTAGGTTACTTAAATTTGCATTGTTTGATTTTGTTGTATTTTTTGGTGTTTGAGTTGAACTTTGAGTTACAGTTTGTGTATTAGATTTACTACTATTAGTATTTTCTGTCTTATTTTCATTTTCTGTTTGAGTATTTGTACTTGTTGTTGTATTTGATTCTGAACTTTGATTCACTTCATTTTCCGCATTTACAATATTATTTCCTATAAAAATTATTCCTATTATTAATAATGTTGTTATTACTATTTTAATTTTTTTACTCATTTGTTCCTCCTAAATTAGAAAGTTATTGATGTGTCATTATTAAAGTTTACTGTTTTTGTTCTAGTCCAATTTTCTCCATCTGTATCTGTAATTGTTAAAGATATTTCTTGTGAACCTTTTCCTGAAATACTTGCTGTTTTATTTGTTGTGTTTTTATCTACTCCTGAATCTTGCCATAATGTTTTTCCACCTGATGTTATTGTTATTTTTACTGTTTTTGCTGTTTCCTCTGTACCTTCTTCTGTACTTTCAGCATATCCACCTGTAATTGATTTAACATTTATTGTTGCAGATACTGTTTTAGATGCTTCAAAACTATTTACTATTATTGTTATTGCTGTTCCATCTTCTGCTTCTGTTCCTGCTCCTACACTTTGTCTTAATACAACGCCTTTTTCTTTAGAGCTATCTTCTTCTGTTGTGACATTTACTGTAAATCCGGCTTTTTTTAATATACTTTCAGCTTCTGATTGTTGTTTTCCAACAACATCAGGCACACTTGTTTTCTTTGTTCCTGTACTTACATGTATTTTTACAGTGTCTCCAGCAAAAACTTCTGTATCTGGGTCTGTATCTTGTGATATTACATATCCCTCTTCAACTTTTTTGCTTGATTCTTCTTCAATTTCTACTTTTAATTTAGCTTCTTCTAAAGCTTTAACTGCTTCATCTTGTTTCATACCTACAACTTTTGGTACTGTTGCTTTTTCTTGACCTTTACTAATTATTACTTTTACTGTACTTCCTTCTTTAACTTTGTTGTATTTTTCCATATATGTTGGATCTTGTGATATAACATACCCTTCTGGTACTTCTTTATCATATTCTTCTTTTTCAATTTCAAATTTTAATTTTACTGCTTCAACTTCTTTTTGAGCTTCTTCTTTTGACATTCCAACAACATTTGGTAGTTCAACTTCTGGAGGATTTGTAATATTTAAAACTGCCATTGTACCTCCAAAGCTTAATGTAAATAATAGAATTAGCCCTATAAAAATACTCAATTTTTTATGTTTTTTTATAAATCCTTTTAATCCTTTTTCTTGATTATCTTCTTTTTTACTTCTTTTATTATCTTTATTATCCCCAGATAACCTACTTGTGTTTATTACTTGTGTTCTTGCAGTTGGGTCATATTCTACATCTTCAATAGTTTCTCCCTCAGGATCTTTTAAAGCTTTTTTTAAATCTTCAATCATTTCTGTTGCTGTTTGGTAACGCACACTTGTATCTTTTTGTAATGCTTTCATTATTATTTTATTTACCGCTACAGGAATATTTGGATTTAATTTAATTGGCTCTTCTGGGTCTTCTTGCATATGTTTTAATGCAACAGATACTGGTGTATCAGCATCAAATGGAACTTTTCCAGTTACCATTTCATACATTACTACTCCTAAAGAATATAAATCTGATTTAGCATCTGTAAACCCACCCCTTGCATGTTCTGGAGAAAAATAATGAACAGAACCTATTGTTGTTCCAAAAGCAGTTATTGTCGAATTTGATACTGCTTTTGCTATTCCAAAATCTGTTACTTTAGCAACTCCATCTTCAGTAATAATTATATTATGTGGTTTTATATCTCTGTGAACTATATTATTTCTATGCGCCATTTCTAATGCAGAAGAAATTTGCATAGCTACATTTATTGACCATTTCCATGGTAAAGGTCCTTTTTCTTCAACTATTATTTCTTTTAAGGTCTTTCCTTGAATTAATTCCATTACAATAAAATATAAATTGCCATCAACTCCAACATCATATATTGATACAATATTTGCATGAGTTAATTTTGCTGCAGATTGAGCTTCAACTTCAAACCTTTTTATAAATTCTTCATCAGTTGTAAATTCATCTCTTAATATTTTTACTGCTACATTTCTTTTTAAAATTTTATCTTCAGCTTTATATACAGTAGCCATTCCTCCATTACCAACTTTTTCGATAATTTCATATCTATTTCCTAATAGTTTACCTTCTAAACTCATATTTATCTCTCCTTAGATATTTTTTATGATAATTACTGTAATATTATCATATCCTCCATTTTCATTTGCAATAGCTATTAATTCTTTTGGCGCTCTTTCTATATTTTTTTTTGCTAATTTAAAAATTTCTTCTTGCGGTACTAAGTTTGTTAATCCATCAGAATTTATAACTATAATATCATCTTTTAGAAAACCTTTTACCATAACATCTGGTTCTACAAATGCATTGCACCCAAGTGCTTTCATTAACATGTTTTTTTGTGGATGATGTATTGCTTGCTCTTGTGTAATTGTCCCATCTTTTACTAATTTTTGTACATAACTATGGTCTTGAGTTAGTTTTCTGGTAAAATCTTTTCTTATTCTATAAATTCTACTATCTCCTACATGTCCAATAAATGCCTTATTATTATATATTAAACAAATTTCTAAAGTAGTACCCATTCCATCTAATTCTTTATTTTCTTTCGATTTTTCATATACTACCATATTTGCATATTCCATTGCGCTTCCTATAAGTTGTATTATACTATCTCTATCTTTTTCTATTTCGTTAAAATTATTTTCTATATAATTTTTTGCTGATTGAATTGCTAAGTTACTTGCTATTTCTCCACCATTATATCCACCCATTCCATCAGCTAACATGTATAATTGTACTTCGTCTAATGAATCAGATATGTAGTATGCATCTTCATTTATTTCTCTTACTTTTCCTATATCTGATTTTGCATAGGCTTTTATCAATTTTTTCACCTCTTTAATGCTCTCTTTTTTTACTATATCTGTTATATCATATCTTTATATTTTTTGCAACAGTTCATATAAACAAAAAACAAGAAATTAATTATTAAATAATTTCCTGTTTTTTTGTAAAAAAATACTTATAAAAATTATTAATCTTTACTTGCTATATAACAAGCTAAATCTACCAATTTACAAGAATATCCCCATTCATTATCATACCAAGCTATTAGTTTAACAAATGTGTCTGTTAATTGGATTCCTGCTGTGCTATCGAATATTGATGTATGTGCATCATTTATAAAATCTGATGATACTACTGCTTCATCTGTATATTCAATTATTCCTTTCATTGACCCTTCTGCAGCTTCTTTCATAACTTTACATATTTCTTCCATTGTTGTTGGCTTTTCTAAATTACATGTTAAATCTACTACAGATACATCAACTGTTGGAACTCTCATTGACATTCCTGTTAATTTTCCATCTAATGATGGTATAACTTTTCCTA
>CAZBMU010000027.1:0-16079 GCA_964493175.1 uncultured Clostridium sp. | reverse complement strand
TTTTTCTTTTGCCACTTCTTTTGGCATTTATAATCACTCCATTCTTTAGTAAAAACTTTTCTATATGAATTATACCACTTTTTTAAATAAATGAAACAATTTATTAAAAAATAACAAAAAAATAGAATTTAATATATTGACCTAAATTTTTTAAAATGATAAAATAACAGCATAAACTAAAGAAAGGAAGAAAACATAATGAAAAAAGAAACGAAAAACAAAAAATTACAAAAAAGAGGTGCACAAGGAATTACTTTAATAGCCCTAGTTATCACTATAATTGTACTTTTAATCCTTGCTGCAGTAAGCATTTCGATGCTAACTGGAGAAAATGGTTTACTTACAAAAGCAAGCTTAGCAAAAGATAATACAAGAGCAGGGGGCATACAAGAAGAAATAGACTTAGCAGTAGCACAAAATGAGATTTATAATTATTCAGAAGGAAGTAAAACAACAAGAGATGGATTAATAGAAAAATTGCATGATGAAAATAGATTAACAGATGATGAGTATAATAAGTTAATGGGCTTAAATGGAGAAACAAAAGTAGATTTAATAACAATTGGAACAATAACAGTAGATTTTAGTAAATTAAATGTAAAAGATTTACAAATAGGAGATGTAGTAACAGCACCAGGATTAGCAACATTTGCGGGAAATGAATGGATATATTTCGGAAAAGATAGTAGTGGAAACAATTTAGTAACAACATCAGGTACAATAGCAAATGGATTTACATTTAATTATACAGCACAAAACTGGTTAGTATATGATTTGAAAAGTGGAGATACAGGGTATGATGCAACAACAGACGCAAACAATATAAATAAAGCATGTGCAAAATTATACGCAGATAATGGAGGAACAGTAGGAGAGGCAAGAAGTATAACTTTAGAAGATATAAATAAAGTAACAGGATTTACAGAGCCAAGCTTTAGAGAATATACATTTATAGGTGGAGATACAAATAATTATGCGAGTGATGAAGTAAATTATTATTATCCAGATGCAAAAGGAGCAGATAGAACTTTGCCAAATAATGTTGCAAAATATTTTGTTAAAGCTGGAGAAACATTAAATGAGGAAACAATACCAATAAAAAAATTTAAATGCAATAGCTATTATTACTATAAAGATGGAGAAAATTACAAATTGTGCTGGGAAGGAACAAGTAAAAATTGGGAAGAAGAAAATACAACATTAACAAACCCAGATAAGATGAAATATGTAATAGGAGAGAGTAATAATTTAGATTATGCAGTCGCTTCGCGCTCGGTTTATGTGGCCTATGACAACTCGGACTTCCGTGTGGATTATGTGGGTGGAGGCGGTGTCTACTCTGACGACGACAGCTTTTGCAATTCTGACTCTAGTAGCGCTATTGATCGCGGTGGCTCTTATGCGGTTCCTGTCCGTCCCGTAGTTTCTCTAGGGTCTGGAGTCAACTTGGTAAAAAAATAAACAAGTATGTCAATTTTTTCTATATGAAGAAAGTTTAAAAGAAAGAGGTTTTACTAATATAACAAAAATGGTATTTGCTTTTAAAGAGAAAAAAGTAAAAATGGAGTTGTATTAAAATTTTAACATTTGACAAATAAAGGAAATAATGTTATAATAGATTACATAATTTAAGAGTTTATCTAAAAGTAATATGCTTGAGCGGTAAAGGATAACAAAAAATAAAAATGTTATTTACACTTAAAGTAAGATTATAAAAAGTCTTGCAATGGAGTCTTAAATGGCTTCTTTGCAGGGCTTATTTTATTTTAAAAGGGGGATTGAAAAATGAAAATAATAGAAGTAAATAATTTAAACAAAAAATTTAAAATTAAAGAAAAGGAAAAAGGTATTAAAGGTAGCTTAAAGTCAATTATAAAACCAAAATACAAAACAATTAATGCAGTTAAGGATATAAGTTTTTCAGTAGAAAAAGGAGAAATTTTAGCTTTTATTGGACCTAATGGAGCAGGAAAATCTACAACAATAAAAATGTTAACAGGAATTTTATATCCAACAAGTGGCGAAATAATGGTAAATGGTATAAACCCAACAAAAGAAAGGAAAAAACTAGCATATAAAATAGGAACAGTTTTTGGGCAAAAAGAACAATTATGGATGCACTTAACACCATATGATAACTTTAAATTTTTTGGAGCAATATATGATTTACCAAATGATGAAGTAGAAAAAAGAATTGAAGAATTAAAAAATACATTTGAACTAGATGACTTCATAAATACACCAGTAAGAAACTTATCTTTAGGTCAAAGGATTAGATGTGAAATAGTAGCAAGTTTAATTCATAAGCCAGAAATATTATTTTTAGATGAACCAACTATTGGACTAGATCCAGTAGTAAAAGAAAACATAAGAATTTTAATAAAGAAAATGAACAAAGAATTAGGTACAACAATATTTTTAACAAGCCATGATGTTGGAGATATTGAAAAGCTTTGTAAAAGAGTTATTATTGTAAATAAAGGAAAAATTATTATGGATGATACTATGAACAATCTAAAATATCATTATTTGAACAAAAAGATAATAGAAGTTAGATTAAAAGAAAAATTAGATTTGAAAAATGAAGAAGGAATAACAGTTTTAAAAGCTAAAGGGAACAATCTAAAAATAGAAATTGATAGTACAAAAAAAGATATAACAGATATTATAGAACTTTTAAATACTGATAAAATTTTAGATATTAACATATCAAACATACCTTTAGAAAATATAATAACATCTATTTATAAAGGAAATAAAGTTTAAAGGAGGTTAAGAGATGAAAAAGTATTTACACATATACAAATCAACATTAATTGAAAATTTAAACTACATATCTAATATACTTCTTGGTTTTATAAATTTCTTTGTTATGATGTTTGTTTTTATAAATTTGTGGCAATATGTTTATTCAGATGGAACACAAATTATAAATGGATATACAATGCACCAAATGATTTGGTATGTTCTAATTACAGAGGTTTTGTGGTTTGGAAGCAGAAATAAAATTTTAACTAGAGAAATAAGCAATGACATAAAAACTGGAAACATTGCTTATAACATAAATAAACCATATAATTATTTATTATATATATTAGCTAAACATTTAGGAGAAATAACAATTAAATTTATTTTATTTTCTATAGTTGGAACAATAATAGGAATTTGTTTTATAGGGCCAATAGAAAATTTTGAATTATTTAATATTCCTTTTATTTTAATAACAGTATTGCTTGGAATATTAATTAATTCAATTTTAAGAATGTCAATAAGTATAATATCTTTTTGGATTGAAGATTCTACACCATTTCATTGGGTTTATGACAAACTAATATTAGTAATAGGAACATTATTTCCAATAGAAATGTTTCCAAAATTTTTGCAACCAATAATAAAATGTACACCAATATTTGTTGTAACATATGGTCCTGCAAGACTTATTATTAATTTTAGTATGGATGATTTTTTGAAAATAGTAATTGCACAAATTGTTTATTTAGTAGTATCAATAACTATAATAAGTATTTTATTTAATAAAGGGGTGAAAAAATTAAATGTTAATGGAGGTTAAAAATCAAATAAAAATAATAGCTTTATCTGTAAAATATAATATTATGAGGCAAATGACAAATAAAGTAACTTTTATAACTAATATTTTATTTATGATATTAAATAATGCAAGTTTTATTATTCAATGGATAATACTATTTAGCATAAGAGACGAAATTGGAGGATATACGATAAAAGAAGTAATATTACTTTGGGGAATGGCAGCAAGTACATTTGGAATATCTCATATTATTTTTTATAAAGCTTTTGAAATGCCAGATTTAATAATAAATGGAAAACTAGATACATTTTTAGTTCAACCAAAAAATGTATTACTAAGTGTTATAAGTTCAGAAACTAGTATTTCAGCAATAGGAGATTTAATATATGGTTATATATGCTTATTTATATATGGAATAACATTAGAGAATTTTATATTGTTTACTATTTTTTCAATTACAGGTGCAATTATATTAACAGCATTTGTATGTATAGTAGGAAGTTTATCTTTTTGGATTGTTAAGGCTGATATTATAGCAGATTCTATAACAAATATTATGATTAGTTTAGACACATATCCTGGTACAATATTCAAAGGAATTGTAAAAGTTTTATTATTTACTATATTACCAGTTGGGTTATCAAATTACCTACCAATAGAAACAATAATTAACTTCAATATATTAAATTTAATTATTATTATTGTATTTACAATTGCAATTTCTGTATTAGCATTTTACATATTTAATAAAGGACTAAAAAGATATTCATCTTCTAATTTGATGAGTTCAAGAATATAACAAACTTGAAATATTATGTAAAATATAGTATAATTAAATTAGCAAAAAACACGCACAAAAAAAGGAGGTTACAGATGTACACTTTTTACAAAGAAGAAACAGAGGCAAAACGGTTAGTGGAATCAGGACAGTGTGGATATACCGGAAAATACCGGGTGTACACAGAAAGCCAGCTGGGGTATACTGGAGGTAGAATAGTATTCTACTATGAGCTGTTCTACATCTACAGATAGAGCCTCCAACAAAAAGGATAGCGAAATTGCTATCCTTTTTGGATTATATAAAAACATTATAAACAAATGTTGTACACATACAAATTAAAATTCCGGCAAATTGTTGGAAGCACAAAACTAAGAGCAGTCCATTTTAGACTTCTAGTTTCTTTTTTTATTGTCAGAAGAGTAGTAGTACAAGGAAAATGCAGGCAAGTAAAAATCATAACATTAATAGCAGTAAGTAAAGTCCATCCATTTTGATATAATATATTTCCTATTGAAAAAGTATCTTCTAAATCAACTAATGTGTTGTTACCTAAATAACACATCAAAATTATTGGTAAAACAATTTCATTTGCAGGCATTCCAAAAATGAAAGCCGTTAATATATAACCATCTAATCCCATTAATTTTGCAAATGGTTCTAAAAAGTTTGCAATAATGCTAAGTATACTTGCTCCTTCAATATTAATTGTAGCAAAAAGCCAAATTATTAGTCCAGCTGGTGCTGCAACAGCTAAAGCTCTTCCTAATACAAATAATGTTCTATCAAAAATTGATCTAACTAAAATTTTACATATTTGAGGTTTTCTATATGGTGGTAGTTCTAATGTAAAAGAAGATGGAATCCCTTTTAATATAGTTTTAGATAGTATTTTAGATACAATTAATGTTAAAAAAATTCCGAAGCATAATTACAAAAATAACAGCAATGGTAGATATAATAGATGCTCCGTATACCTTGCATTGTTCCAGCAATAAAAATTGTAGCAACAGAAATTAAGAAAGGAAACCTTCCGTTACAAGGTACAAAATTATTTGTTAAAATTGCAATAAGTCTTTCTCTAGGAGAGTTTATAATTCTACAACCTACACAACCTGCAGCATTACAACCAAAGCCCATACACATAGTTATCATTTGTTTTCCTGTACAGCAACATTTTTTAAAAAATCCATCCATATTAAATGCCATTCTAGGAAGATAGCCTAAGTCTTCCAAAAAAGTAAATAAGGGAAAGAAAATTGCCATAGGAGGGAGCATAACTGCAACAATCCATGTAAGAGTTTGATAAATTCCATTAATTAACATATCTGAAAGCCATGAAGGGCAATTTAAAAATGTAGCGAAACTTATTAATTTTTGTTGAAACCAGCTAAAAAGTGTGAACAAAACTTGCGATGGATAATTAGCTCCAACAATTGTTATCCAAAATATTAGTCCTAAAAATAAAATCATTATTGGAAAACCAAATGTTTTAGAAGTTAGAATTTTATCTATTTTCCTATCTCTTAAAGAATAATTATTATCATTAAAGCTAACCACATTTTTGCAAATATCCTCTGCTTGTTTTAAAATTGTGGAAACAATATTGTCTTTTAAGTTTTCGCTTGAAATAGAAGCGGTTTTTAATTTGTTTAAAATTTCAATTTTAATTAATTGTATAAATGTATTATCAATTATTGAAACTCCAAAGTTTTCTTCAATAGATTTAATAATTTTTTCATCATCATCTATTATTTTAAGTGAAACCCATCTAAGTAAATGTTCTGGAATTTTTTTATAATTTTTTAATTTATCTTCTAATTTTGTTATTCCATCTTCAATTATATCAGAATATATAATTTTATTTGGTTTTGGAATAATATCTTTATTGCAAACTTTTAAAATTGTTTGTTTTAGTTCATCTAATGTATTCTTTTTCCTTGCAATTGTTCCGAACTACTGGAATTCCAAGTTTTTTGGATAGTTTGTTTAAATCGATATTAATTTTTTTCTTTTTAGCTTCATCTAATAAATTTACACAAACAATAATATTATTTGTAATTTCCATTATTTGAAAAACTAAATTCAAATTTCTTTCTAAACTAGTTGCATCTACTACAACAACAGTAGCATCTGGATTTCCGAAACATATATAATTACGAGCAATTTCTTCTTCTTCTGAATTAGACATAATAGAATATGTACCAGGGATGTCTACAAATAACAGACTTGTATTTTTATATAAACATTCCCCAGAAGCATTACTAATTGTTTTCCCTGGCCAATTTCCAGTATGTTGGTGCATACCTGTTAAATTATTAAATATTGTAGATTTACCTACATTAGGGTTACCAGCAAGAGCTATAGTAAATCCTTTTTTATTTTTAAAATTTTTAAAATCACTTTCTAATAAAATACTACCAGTAGAAGAGTTTGTAAGTCCCATAGATAGAGCCTCCTAAATTAATATAATATAATTTATGAAATAAAAAATATATAGTTACAAAATTAGTAAAGAATATATATTTGAGAAGTATCTTCATCTCTAATAGCAATTATAGTCCCGCGAATATAAAAAGCTTTTAAACCGCCAGACGGACTTAGTAGAACAGGTGTAATTTTAGATCCGTTTTACTAATCCTAAATCTAAGAGTCTTCTTCTAATACTCCCGTTTACAATTTAATTTATCTATTGTTCCTTTTTTATATAAAGGTAAGTTGTTTAATGTATCAATTTTATAATTCATGAGTTATCACCTTATTTTATTATATTTTGTCGAAAAAGATAATGTTACTATTGACTTTTTTATTTTGTTGTGAAAAAATAGGTTTAAAATTTACAATTTGAAAAGTAAATGTATTTACCAATAATTAATATATAAATTTTATTCATTCTCCCCATTCTAATGATTTTATAAAAAGTTTTACAAACTTTTTGAGATCATTGAATGGTCCCCACGAACCATTACTAAAATTTATATATTTATTATTTATAAATAATTGTATATTTCAAATTGTTAATTATCGAAAAGGAGAGTTTTTTATGGAAAAAATAAGAGGTTTTGAAGTAGCAAAGGTTTTGAAAATGCAGGAATTAATATGCCTGTTAGAAAAACTAAATATTCAGCAGGGTATGATATAGAAGCTGCTGAAGATATAGTTATACCAAGTTTTAAAAAAGGTGATAAACCAACTTTAGTAAAAACAGGTTTAAAAGCATATATGCAAGATGACGAGGTTTTATTTTTATATAATAGAAGTTCAAACCCAAAGAAAAAAGGATTAATATTAGCAAATAGTGTAGGAGTTGTAGATAAAGATTATTATGGTAATCCTGATAATGATGGACATATTATGTTTGCTTTTTATAATATAAAAGAAGAAGATATAGAAATAAAAAAAGGAGAAGCAATAGGTCAAGCTGTTTTTCAAAAATATTTAGTAACAGATGATGATAGTGCGGAAGGAGTTAGAACAGGTGGATTTGGTTCGACAAATAAATAAACATAAAATATCGGAATACATAAAAAGTTTAAAAAAATTTAAAAAAATTTTATTCTTACAGCGCCAGTTGAATCAGAGTAAAAATACACAAAAAATAAAGGTAAGGGCTTTGACTTTTACCTTTTTTTGTAGTATAATAAATATGGTTAAAAAATCCAATAAAGTTATATAAATCCAAAGTATTTACATAACTTTATAATATTTTTTTGACTATAAAATATTAAATGCTGAAAGGAGTTGACTTACATGTTTAATGTAGGAGACAAGATAGTTTATCCAATGCATGGAGCAGGGGTAATAGATTCAATTGAAGAAAAGGATATATTAGGGGAAAAACAATCTTATTACATATTAAAAATGCCAGGTGAAGTTAAGGTAATGGTACCAACAGCTAAGGCTGAAGAAATAGGTGTAAGAAATATTATAGATAAAAGTTCAGCAGATAAGGTTATAGGTGTTCTTGAACAAGATGAAACAGCTATGGATAAAAACTGGAATAAAAGATATAGAGACAATATGGAAAAAATGAAAAGTGGAGACATATATGAGATAGCAGATGTTGTTAGAAACTTAAGTTTTAAACAAAAAGAAAAAGGGCTTTCTACTGGTGAGAAAAAAATGCTTAATAATGCAAAACAAATTCTAGTAAGTGAATTGGTTTTAGCAGAACATGCTTCTCAAGAAGAAGTAGAACAATTAGTAGAAAATAAAATTAATACATCTTATATGATGTTTAGATCTGAAGATGTTGAACAACAAAGTGTTGTAAATAAATTTATACCATTTGATGGTACTGGAACAGAAGAATAATAATATAAAAGTCGTATTACAACAGTAATACGACTTTTAAAAGTAAAAAAATTTTGAAATTGTATTGACAAAATGCAATTATCATATTATAATTACATTTGTTACGGATAATACCAGTTTAATTATCATATGCAGATGTGGCGGAACTGGTAGACGCACAGGACTTAAAATCCTGCGGCCCAATAAGCCGTGCCGGTTCGATTCCGGCCATCTGCACCAATGACGTGAAATCAAACTTTTTAAATTTTATAAAAAGTTTGATTTTTTTATTATAAAAAGATATTGCAAAACTTTATTGTTTATGTAATAATAGAAATCGAAGAGATTTATTAATAATACTATTTAAATATTCCTAGTGAAAAAATGAGTATTTAATAACTATAAATGTTACTAAAGAAATGTATTCTAAAAATAAATATGGAATATTAATATGGACTAAAGAAAGGAAAATGTAATATGAAAATCTTTAAGGAAAAAGCTCTAAAAAGCAGTAATGGTATAACTTTGATAGCCCTTGTTATAACTATAATTGTTCTTTTAATATTGGCTGGAATATCAATTTCAATGCTAACTGGTGATAATTCTATTTTACAAAAAGCAACAGATGCTAAAAATAAAAGTGATGAGACTCAAATAAAAGAAGAACTTCAACTTGTTTTATTAAATAGTAGAATAGCAACAAATGGTGAATTCAATCAAGAAAAAGCAATTCAAGAAATACAAAATCTAAATGGAGCTAATGTAGAACCGAATGGAAATGGACTAAAGGGAAAATATAAGGGGTACAACTTCACAGTAGATGAAAATGGAAATCTAACAATGGGAAGCAAAGTTGAAATTCCTACTGTAGATTATGAAGTAGGTGACTTTGTAAATTATACTCCAAATCCTACACAAACTACTTATACATTTTATAGTGCTGATTCGGGATGTGAAGAAGATCAAACAGTAAATGCAGAAGGAGAAGTATTTGACATGTGTTGGAGAGTGCTAAACATAAATGATGATGGAACAACAGATTTAATAAGCTCAAGGGCTACACGCGAAAAAATTAGTTTTGGGGGAGCACAAGGATATAATAATGGAGTATACTTATTAAATGAAATGTGTGCAAAATTATATAATAACAGTACTTTAGGAGCAACAGCAAGATGCTTAAATATAGAAGACATACAGGACCACATGCAAAATAAATCAATTTATCAAAATTTTGAAGAAGACCGTTATGATGAAACATGGACGAATATAATAGGAAAAACAGCATATGGACAAATATTCGATTATACAACTAACAAACATTATCCAATGCAATGGAAAAATGATAACGCTGCAACAGGAGAAAGCTTAAGTAGAAGTAAAATAACAGGAATAGCTACAGGAGAGGAAAGTAGTAAATTAACAGCAACACAAACATATTGGTATGCAAAAGATACAACAATGAAAAGCGCATATTCAAATAATATATATTATGAGTTACTTAACTTAAATGGCTTTGATGCTTTTTGGCTGGCGTCACGATGTGTTAGATTAAATGGATCAATGTGTGCTAACTTTGGCTTGAGCTGTGTGTTTCAAGGAGGCGTTAATGACTACTATGGCTATAATTGTATATACTTTTCGGCTGATTTTGAGGAACACTCCTCTTTGGGTGTCTGCCCTGTGATTACTCTACCATCTAATGTCATACATAAAATAGATGTACCGGAGTTCTGGAATAGCGGGATTGTGTGATGATTTCTAATTTTGAAGCTGCTTGGCTGAGCTTTTATAGAGAAGCATAAGAAAGGGAGAGTCTTGTGTGATAATTAAAATATTAGGATTTTATTTTATAAAGTGTCCTAAATATATCATAGAACCTGCATGATATTTTCGTGTAGACTCTATGTGTTAGAAAAGGTTAATAGTATAACTATATTAGAAGTTTCCCAAGAGGTGATGACGAAGCTTAATAATATCATAATTAAAATAAGTTAAAGTAAAGATAACAAATAAAACTAATTGATATTTGTATCAATCGTCGGTGTGCCAAAAAGTTGTAAATAACTACTTCATTGGCACCAACGAGAGGAAACTCGAGCTTTTGATTTAATTCATTAGTTCGAGATTTTTGCATTTATAAAACAAAACTTGCTTTCATGATTAAATTGCCTTACTGAATTAATGTATATATACTATTTTTAATAGTTAATAGAGTGATAAAGGAGAAAATTCAGATGTCAACACAACAATATATAACAATAAAAATGTGGACTAACGAAGAATATAAAGAATTTGTGAATTATTTAATAAGTTTACAAGATAAAAAATACAAAGAATTTCATAGTTCACTTGTATTAAATTCAAAATATGAAATGATAGGAATAAGAGCTCCTATTATGCGTGATATTTCAAAAAAAATTGCTAAAAGTAATATAGAACAATTTTTAAAATATGCACAAGATAAATATTATGAAGAAGTAATGATTCAAGGATTAGTTATTTCACATATAAAAGATGAAGAGCTATTTAATAAATATTTTAAAAAACATATCAATAAAATAGATAATTGGGCATTGTGTGATAGTTTTTGTAATTCAATTAAAATTGTAAGAAAGCATGAAGAAAAGTATTTTAAAGAAGCTATTAAAATGTCTTTGGATTATGAAGAATTTATATCAAGAGTTGGACTTGTTATGATTTTAAATCATTTCATAAATAAGAATAATTTAAATATTATACTAGATACTTTAAACAAAATACAAAGTGATAAATTCTATATAAATATGGCTGAAGCATGGTTAATATGTGAAATGTATATTAAATATCCTAAAGAAATAAAAAAATTTTTAGAAAATAATAATTTGAATAAATTTACTCAAAACAAAGCAATAAGCAAAATTCATGATTCATATAGAGTTAGTAAGGAAGAAAAAGAGTTATTGAAAATTTTGAAAAAGTAAAAAATAAAATTCAATACTTAACCAACATGATGTAATTTAAAACTTAAAAAAATCACCTGGCTTAGCCAAGTGATTTTTTTTGAAAGAAATTTAAACTCTAAGTTTGTTATATATGCCACCATTGATATATACAACATTTTGTTTGTCATAATTAGAAATGAAAATATAAT
Source organism: uncultured Clostridium sp. (assembly GCA_964493175.1). Classification (GTDB taxonomy): domain Bacteria; phylum Bacillota; class Clostridia; order TANB77; family CAG-508; genus CAG-269. The sequence goes on along the minus strand of CAZBMU010000027.1, from coordinate 4,328 downwards.
TTCCACTCAATTTATATTCTAAACAACTACTATTGAAGAAAAAAAGGTAGTTTTTTAAAACATCAAACAACGGAGCAGTATACTCTTCTATTTCAACATCAGATTCCATTGCAATAATAATAAATGCCTCAGAGTATCCATAAGCAAATCCGGATACAAATTCTGATATTCCTGAAGGAAATAACATTGCTAGTTTTTCACTTGCAGAATAATCTTTGTTAATAGAATCATAAAAGAAGGCCATTAATTTTCTATAAGTTATAGTATAATCATCAGAAATAAGTTTCTTCCATAATCCATCGGGTGCATTTTTTTGAAGTAGATATAAAACATTTTTATCAACTTCATTTTTTATAAAAGACGGGTAATTTACATTATTTTTTTTAAAATATGTCGAGACCCGTTCAGGATTAACATCTGAAATTAGTTTTGCAATTCCTAACAGAAAACCATATTTATTATTTTTTCTGTTAATTTCTAAATCAATAGATCGCTGTAAAACATTATTATACTTTGAACTTTGATAAGCAGAAATAAGGGCATTACTTGTTTTTAAGTCGTTTTTTGCATCACGAATGATGGAGTCTAATGTATAAGAATATATTTCTTTCATTTTTTTTCCTTTCTATCCTAATTAGGATTATGAGAGTTAGACAAGTTTCATGGAAACATTATACCATATTTTACATAATATTTCAATATTCTTTTTTTATTATGTAAATTGTTGATATTCATAATTATATTTTAATCAAATTTAATATAATATCTTTGAATTTTACATTTTTTAAAAACTTGATTATTTTTTAAAATTTATATTATAATGTACTAAAAAAGGAGAGAAAAGTTTATGAAAAAAATAGTAGTTGCAACAAACAACCAAGGAAAGCTAAAAGAAATAAAGGAAATATTAAAAGATGTAGAACTATTGAGTTTGAAAGATTTGGATTTAGATTTAGAAGTAGAAGAAGACCAAGAAACATTTGAAGGGAACTCTAGAAAAAAAGCAGAAGAGGTTTCAAAAATTACTAATATGCCAGCAATTGCAGATGATAGTGGATTATGCATAGATGCATTTAATGATTGGCCAGGAGTATATACTGCGAGGTTTTTAGGAGAAAATGCTACACAAGAAGAAAGAAATAATGCAATTTTAGAAAAAATGAAAAATTTAGCAGGAGAAAAGAGAAAAGCGAAGTTTGTTTGTGTAGTAACATATTATGAAAACGGAAAATATATTTCTGCAAGAGGAGAAGTAGAAGGTAGAATAGCCTTAGAACCAAAAGGTAATAATGGATTTGGTTATGATCCAATTTTTGAATTAGATAATGGAAAAACTTATGCTGAGCTTTCTGAAACAGAAAAAAACAATATAAGCCATAGAAAAAGGGCAATAGAAAAATTACAAACCTTGTTATAGGTTTGTAATATTTTTGTAATTAAAATGTAATAATTCTTCAAATTATATAAAATCAAATAAAAAAATGAAATTAATAATAATATGTTGCAATTGCAACAGTTTTAATAAAAAATAAATATATAATTATCCCATAAAGAAAGGGGTAGAGAAAAATGAAAATAGTAAAAAGAGATGGAGCAATAGTTGATTATGATCCAAGCAAAATAAGAATTGCAATTGGAAAAGCAAATAATGAAGTAAGGGGAAAAGAAAAAGCTTCTAAAGAGCAAATAGAAGAAATAATAAAATATATAGAAGAATTAAATAAAAGAAGAATATTAGTTGAAGATATTCAAGATATAATAGAAGAAAAATTAATGGAATTTAATAAATATCAATTAGCAAAAAAATATATTACATATAGATATACAAGAGAATTGGTAAGAAAATCTAATACAACAGACCAATCAATAAAAGAACTTATTGATGGAGAAAATGAATATTGGAATAGTGAAAACTCAAACAAAAATGCAAAAGTGGTAACAACACAAAGAGATTATTTAGCAGGAATTACAAGTACAGATATAACAAGAAGATTTTTATTACCAGAAGATATAGTAAAAGCCCATGATGAAGGAATTATCCATTTCCATGATGCAGATTACTTTGCGCAAAATGCTCTTCATAATTGTGAATTAATAAATTTAGATGATATGCTACAAAATGGAACAATAATAAATGGAGTAATGATAGAAAAACCACATAAATTCTTAACAGCAGCTACAATTGCAACACAAATAATTTTAGCAGTTACATCTTCAAGTTATGGTGGAGCGACTGTTACTTTAAGTCATTTAGCACCTTTCGTAAAATCAAGTTATGATAGATATTATAAAAATTACAAAAAAAGAGGATTAAAAGAAGAACAATGTAAAGAATTTGCAATGCAAGATACAAAAAAAGAAGTTGAAGCTGGAGTTCAAACTTTCAACTATCAAGTAAATTCTATGACAAACACAAATGGACAAGCACCTTTCTTATCAGTAGCAATGTATTTAGGCGAAACAGAAGAATATAAAGAAGAATTAGCTATGATTATAGAAGAATTTTTAAATCAAAGAATATTAGGATTTAAAAATGAAAAAGGTGTATATATTACACCAGCATTTCCAAAACTTTTATATGTTTTAGAAGAAGACAATATTCATGAAGATAGCAAATATTGGTATTTAACAGAACTTGCGGCAAAATGTACAGCAAAAAGAATGGTTCCAGATTACATATCTGAAAAAGTAATGAAAGAATTAAAGAAAAACGAATATGGAGAAGGAGAATGTTACCCATGTATGGGATGCCGTTCATTCTTAACACCAGATAGATCAATTAGTCTTGGAAATATTGCAAAAGCTAAAAACTATGTAGAAGGTAAAGGAAAGTACTATGGTAGATTTAATCAAGGTGTTGTAACAATAAATTTACCAGATGTTGCATTATCAGCTAAAAAAGATATGGATAAATTCTGGAAAATACTAGAAGAAAGATTAGATTTATGTCATAGAGCTTTACAATTAAGACATGAAAGACTAAGTAAAGCAACATCAGATGTAGCACCAATTTTATGGCAACATGGAGCTTTAGCAAGATTAGATAAAGGTGAATCTTTAAGCGAATTATTACATCATGGATATTCTACAATATCACTTGGATTTGCAGGATTATATGAATGTGTTAAATATATGACAGGACACAGCCACACAGATAATGGTGAAGGAAAAGACTTTGGTTTAAAAATAATGAAAAAATTAAATGACAAATGTAAAGAGTGGAAAGCAGCAGAGGATATAGATTATTCAGTATATGGTACACCAATAGAATCTACAACATATAAATTTGCTAGATGTTTAAAGAAAAGATTTGGAACAGTAGAAGGAATAACAGACAGAAACTATATAACAAATTCTTACCATGTACCTGTATTTGAAGAAATAGATGCATTCTCTAAACTAAAATTAGAAAGTGAATTCCAAGAATTAAGCCCAGGTGGAGCAATTTCTTATATAGAAACACCAAATTTACAAAATAACTTAGATGCAGTATTACAAGTAATTGAATTCATTTATAACAATATTATGTATGCAGAATTGAATACAAAATCAGATTATTGCCAAGAATGTGGATTTGATGGAGAGATACTAATAGATGAAAACTTTGAATGGTATTGTCCAAATTGTGGAAATACAAATCATGATACATTAAATGTAGCAAGAAGAACTTGTGGATATATAGGAAGCAATTTCTGGAACAAAGGAAGAACTCAAGAAATAAAAGAAAGAGTATTACATATAGACAATAAAGATTATGTAAAAGAGAAGGTAGGAGCTTATGAGGTACAATAAAATTAGAAAGATGGATATTGCAAATGGACCAGGAGTTAGAGTTTCAATATTTATGCAAGGATGTGCATTTAATTGTAAAAATTGTTTTAATAAAGAAACACATGATTTTAAAGGTGGAGAAGAATTTACAGAAGAAACAATAAAAGATGTATTGAAATTATGTGATAACGAAAATATTGAAGGTTTATCAATTCTAGGTGGAGAACCTATGCATCCAAATAATATAGAAGGAACAACAAAACTTGCCAAAGCTTTTAAAGAAAAGTATCCAAATAAAAGCTTATGGGCTTGGTCAGGATTTAAATTTGATGAATATTTAAAAGATAAAGAAGTTGCAAATTACTTAGATGTTTTAGTTGATGGTCAATATGTAGATGAAAAAAGAAATCCAACTTTAAAATGGAAAGGTTCAGAAAATCAAAGAGTAATTGATGTTCAAGAATCATTGAAAGAAAACAAAGTTGTAATAAAGAGGGATTAAGGGACACTCCTTCGTAAACTGGGCACTACTCCTTGGGGAGCTATGTGTCCTTATT
>CAZBMU010000026.1:0-16256 GCA_964493175.1 uncultured Clostridium sp. | reverse complement strand
TAAGATTTAAGAACAGAAGAAGATTTGTTGATATATCAGGATATGTATGGGAAGATATTTTAACTAAAGGAAAACAAGATGTAAGAAATGATTTATTTAAAGAAGGAGAAAATGATTCATCAGATAAAAAAGAAAATAATGTAGATAATATAAAAGTAACATTATATAACTCATCAGGAACACAAATGGCAACTACAACAACCAAAGATGGAGGAAATTATAAGTTTTCTAAACAAGAAATAGACAGTTTATCAGGAGCATATATAGAATTTGAATATAATGGAATGGCATATCAATGTGTAGTAGCAAATAAAAATAAAACAAATGGATCAAAGGCAGTAGAGGCAGATACTACTACAACAGAAACAGTTGTAACAAATGAAAAAGATGCAGAAGTACAAGTAAATAATGGTACAAATGGTACAGGAGTTACAACAACAACTGATTCATCAAAATACAGTAAAATGAATTTATGGGAGCATAGATATAGAGATAGAGCTGTTGTTAGTTACAATGAATCATCAAAGATGAATAATATATCAGTAACAACAGATGGTGGATGGGAAATAATATATTTACCAATAAAAACAGAAGCAGGCAAAAAATACAAAGTAACATTTGATTATAGAAATCCAAATGGATATAATACATACTCAACTTATGAAGGAATAGCATATCAAGCATTAACAAATATAATAAATGGTGATTGTTTTAGTTATTCACTATCAGAGAAAAAATATTTGCCAAGACCTGTAAATAACAATACGCAACAATTAACATTAGAATTCACAGCAACAGGAACAACAACCTATTTTGCAATAAATTTTGGAATGGCAGCAGATTATGAAACAAGTACCGTAGAACTAGGAAATTTCAAAGTTCAAGCTTTAGGAACAACAACGCAAACTAATGTTATAGCAAATAATTTTAGGCAAGAATTCAATAATAAATTTGTAACAATAACAAATAATAATGCAACATCAACAACAGGAACAAATACATCATTAGAATATGGATTTTCTGATCAAGCAAGTACTTTAAATTATTATGGAAGAAATGAAATGCCAGATTACACATATTTGAACCCACCAATAACAAATGTAGCAAGTAAATATATAATAAAAGCATCAACAAAAACAATATATACATCTGGAATATTTGGAGAAACAGCAGCAAGTATAAGAAGTAGTGGAAAACCCGAAATAGAATATATCAACTTAGGAATATTTAAAAGAGCACAACCAGATTTATATTTAGTAGCAGATACAGAATCTGCAAAAGTAACATTAAATGGTTATGAACATACATATTTATATAATCAAGTAAGTCAAGCTATAAAAAAAGGCATAGAAGATAAACGAAACGAAGAAAATTTTGATATTGATAATTTCAATGTGTCAGTACAATTCAAGAAAGATAGAGGAAGAGATCCATATACAAGAAGAGTATATTCATCAGATGTAAAATATAATACAGAATCTGAAGGCGCATTAAAAATGTTTGTAAAATATAAAATTGAAACTGGAAATGAATCTTCATCAGTATATACAAGAGCAAATAGTTTAGTAAATTATTATGATAAAAATTACACAATTCACAAAATCACCTATTTAGATGAAAGTGGAAATGAAGTAGAATTACAAGAAGGAGTAGATTATGTAATAGACAGTACATATGGAAATAGTAATACATATAACAAAGTTTCAATTAACAAGCAACAAAAAATAGCACCACAAAAGGTATCAACAATATACATAGAATATCAATTAAATAATGATGCAATAAATGGAGTATTAAATGAAGATCTTCCATTAAATGCAATAACAGAAATAACATCATATTCAACATATTCAGATAGTAATTATTCTGTTGTACATGGAGGAATAGATAGAGATTCTAATCCAGGAAGTGCAGATCCGGCAAATGAAGATACTCATGAAGATGATACACATAAAGCATTACCATTTAAAGTTTGTTTAGAAGAAGGAAGAGTAATAAAAGGAACAGTATGGGAAGACAGTGCAATAGCAGATAAATTAGCAAAATTAGGATATGAAAAACAAAGAATAGGTAATGGAAAATATGATAAATCAACAGAGAATATTATAAATAATGTTACAGTAGAACTATTAAATGCAAATGATTTAAGTTTAGTAAAACTATATCAATATAATGCTCAAGAGAGAATAACCATAGAAGATAATGAGGCTATAATGACAACAGGAGATAAAGAAGCAGTATGTAGAGGAAGTAACAAAGGAACTGATTTAGAGAATTTGGGAAGTTATGAATTTTCAGGAGTAATACCAGGAAAATATGTATTAAGATTTACATACGGAAATACAAGTGTAATATATGATATAGGAGGAACTTCATTAGGAGAAATTGGAAACGAAGAACATGGTGGAATAGATAACTATAAATCAACATTATATAGAGGAGGAGTAGCACCTAATAGCTTATATTGGTATAGAGAGGAAACATCAAAAGACAGTGCTGCAAATAGGTTATCAGATGCAAAAGATGTATTTGGTAAAAATAAAGATGATACACTGGTAAATAATATTGTTGAATATAGAACAGGTTCTATAGATAATATAAATTATGAACAAATTGTAAATACAGAAAATCAATTAGATAAAATAAGTGCAGAGTCAAGTCAATTTGATGTAAAAATAGATTATGATGTTAATCAAGATAATATAAGTTCATTTGATGCAGATTTAAAATTTGTATTTGACCAAATGGATTTTGGTATAATAAGAAGGCCAGAGCAAAATGTAGGAATAACAAAGAAAATATCATATGTTGAACTAATATTAAATAATGGAAACACAGTAGTATCAGGAGATCCAAGAACCGAGACATTAAAAGGACTACAATTTTATGAAAATGGAAATATAAAAATTGAACTAGATTCTGAATTAATGCAAGGAGCAATATTAAAAATTACATATGAAATAAAAGTAGATAATACAGATGTAGAAATAGATTATAATGATCCAAATTATTATATATACTATAATGCACCATCAACTGATGCAGAAAAGAAGGATAAATTAAAAATAGCACAAATAACACATTTAATAGATTACCCAACAAATGAAATGAGTGTAAAATTATCAGACCAATCAAGTGAAGATAGCTGGGCAGAAGTAGAAGTAAAAGCAACTGGAGAAATACATGATGGAGATAAATATTATTTAATAGCAGGAAAAAATATAAGTACAGAACGTCATAGTAATATAAATATAAAAGATACAGCATATAGTAAAGCACAAAAATATTCAAAAATATTAGACACAACAGCATTTAGTAATTTGGAACCAGGAGAATCAAAAACAATACATTTAGTAACAAGTAAAAAATTATCAAATAAAGATGATATATCATTAGATAATGATGTAGAAGCAAATGAATATAAAGAAAGAGCGATAAAAGATACAACGCCAGGAAATTATATACCAGGTTTATTACGTGAAGCAGAATATGAAGATGTTCATGAAGCAGATGATGATGCAGTAAATCTTACAATAACGCCACCTACAGGTGAAATAAGAAATTACATACCATATATAATCATAGGAACAATATCATTCATAATACTAGCTACAGGTGTAGTCTTAATTAAGAAAAAAGTTTTGAGGGGATAAGGGAATACCTTTTCCCTCTTTTCTTTTGCAGGGATTTGGGGACGTCCCTTTTTTCCCTCTTTTAGGGACTGGGGGACACCCCTTGGTTGATATACCTGGGAGCTGGTGCTCCTTATCTTTTTATTTATGATTGATTGGAGTGAAAATTAGAAATTGTTAATTAGTAAATAGAGGGATGTTCAGGGCAAAATGTATTATATTATTTTTTATTTCATTACTCGGTTCCCTACATAAAACAAGAATCTCTAAAATTATTTTATGGCACCCTTTCACTTAGTCCTCACAGCAAAGCTGTTCGACGCGAACATTTTCCATAAAATAATTTAAGAGATTCTAATTTTACTCCAGTCACATTCGTAATTGCATGCAAAATAATATAATACATTTTGAGCATGAAAGAGGCTCATTCTAATAATTTACAAGTTCTTTTTGAACGAAATGAACGATTAAATAAAAATATAAGGGGCACCCTCTCCCAGGTATAACAACCAAGGGGTGTCCCCCAGTCCCTAAAAGAGGGAAAAAAGGGACGTCCCCAAATCCCTCATTTTTTTTTTCTTTATTATATTGCAATTTTTGATAATCTATAATAAAATAAAAATCGAATAATAGAAAATAAAAAAAAATGAGAAAAAAATATATCAAAAAAAATAGAAAACTTTTTTAGTTTTAAAGACTAAAAAAGACAAAAACCACAAAGGACAAGTAGTAAAATAAGCCTAAAAACGAGAGGTGGTAAAAGGATGTTTCAAAATAGCAATGAAAATACAATAAAAATAAAAAACAAAACAAATATATTTTCAAATGTATTTGCAAAAGAAAATTTAGGTTTATATGTTGTTTCACTAATGGTATCATTAGTTGGAACAAATGCAGAATTCTCAATTTTTAGTATTAGTTTATTAGGAAGTGCATTTGCATCAGGTGTTCCACTACTTGGAATTATTATATTATCATTAATACGGAAATGTAATTAAATTTGGAATTTCAGGAGGGCTAGAGTATTTTTTAACATCTTTAGTATTAATAGTAAGTTTATTCATAATAAAACCAAGATATAATGAACAAGAAAGAAATGAGAAAATAAAAATAGGAAAAAATGTTTTTTTAAGCGTATTTTTAATACAAGCATTTAAATTTTTTCTAGCAGGATTAACATTATATGATATTTTATTTACAATTACAATTTCTATAATAGCATTAGTATTTTACAAAATATTTGTAAATTCCATTGTAGTAGTACAAGACTTTTTTGAAAAAAGAGCATTTTCAATAGAAGAAGTTATGCGGAGCAAGTTTGTTATTAGCTATATCCGTAGGAGCTTTTGGAGAATTAAGTGTATTTGGTTTTGGAATTAGAAATATTTTAAGTATATTAATAGTAATGGTATTAGGCTGGAAAAATGGAATATTAGTAGGTACTACTTCTGGTGTTACCATTGGGGTAACATTAGGTGCAATTGCCGGAACAGAGCCCATAATGATTGCAGCTTATGCAATATCTGGAATGATTGCAGGTATACTAAATAAATTTGGAAAAATAGGGGTAGTTATAGGGTTTGCATTAGGAAATATTGTTTTAGCTTATGTCGCAAATGGAAGTACAGTAGAGCTAATTCATTTTAAAGAAATTTTAATTGCTTCAATTGGACTGTTAGCTGTTCCAAAAACATTACAAATTGATATAGAAGAATTTATGGGAAATGGTAAATTATTTCCAACAATTCCAAATAGAAGTTTAAACAAAAGTAAAGAAGTTGCAGAAAATTTAAATAATGTATCAGAAGCAATACAAGAAATGGCAACTGTATATAAACAAGAAAAGCAATCTAATAACAGCGAAGAAAATTTAGAAGAAAACAAACAAATATTTATAACACAATTATTAACAAATTTAGAGCCATATAAAGATAATATGTTATATGATGATATATCAAATGTAGATGGCAAAATAATTAATGAAGTATTTAAGTATTTAATAGATAAACAAGAAATATCTAAAGAAGTTTTATTAAAAATATTTGCAAAGTGTAATAGCTATATAGTTGGTTTTGAAGATAAAAACATAAGTGAATATCTAGAAAAAAGCATAATGCAAATTGTAAGAACAATAAATTTATCATATAAAATTAGTAAAGCAGATTTTATATGGAAGAAAAAACAAGAACAAAATAACAAAAATATAGAAAAACAACTTAATGGTGTATCAAAAGCAATAAAAAATATAGCAAAAGATCTAGAAAAAAATACAAAAATAGAAGAACAATATACAAATCAAAAACAAGAAATAATTCAATTATTAAAACAGAACAATATTGAAATAGAAGATTTATCTATAAATAAAAACAATAGATTTATAATAGACATATATTTGAAAGAAGGATTAGAAAACATAAAAACACAAGAATTAGAAAAGATTCTTTCAAATATTCTTGGAGAAAAAATAGTATACAATAGTGAAGCAAGTGTTGCAAGAAGACTTAATTTTTTATCTGATGATAAATATGTAATGGCACTTGGGAAATCTGAAAATATAAAAAATAAAAGTACAGTTTCAGGAGACAGTAATTTAGCAATAAGACTAAAAGATGGAAAATATTTAATTGCAATTAGTGATGGAATGGGAAGTGGAAAAAAAGCAAAAGAAAGTAGTCAAAAAGCACTAAAATTGCTAGAAAACTTGCTTTTATCTGGATTTGATAAAAACACGTCTTTAGATTTAATAAACTCAACATTAATAACTGAAAACAAGGAAATATTTGCAACTCTTGATATTGCAATAATAGATTTATATTTAGGAAATATTGAATTTATAAAAAGCGGAGCATGCCCAACATATATAAAAAATAAGAAAAAAGTTAGTATAATAAAATCAAACTCCTTACCAGCAGGAATAATAGAAGATAGTAAAATACAAACATTTGACAAAGATATAAAACAAGGAGATATAGTTCTAATGTGTACAGATGGAATATTAGACTCAAATGTTGAATACAAAAACAAAGAATTATGGATAAAATACTTACTAGAAGATATTGAAACAAATAATACACAAAAAATAGCAGACTTAATATTAAATGAAGCAATAGATAATAATTATGGAATAGCAAAAGATGATATGAGTATTATGGTATTTAAATTTATAAAAAAGGAAAAATAGGAGGAAAAAACGTTGAGTAGAGGAAGAAGATATGATGAACCAAAATTAAATCTAAAAAAAGTATTTGCTGTAATATTAGCAATAATTGTAATAATTATGTTTATAATTGGTATAAAAAGAATTTTAACTAGAGATAAAGAAACTGGGAAAATAGCAAGTAAAACATATTTTACAATATTAAAAGATAATAAATATGGTGTAATGGATGAAAGAGGAACTATAGTAATAGACCCATCGTATGTAGAAATGATTATAATACCAAATAGTAAAAAAGATGTCTTTTTATGTACCTATGATGTGAATTATGATGATGGTACATATAAAACAAAAGCATTAAATAGTAAAAATGAAGAAATATACAAACAATATGAACAAATAGAACCAATTCAAAATAAAGATAAAAACAATAATTTATGGTATGAATCAGATGTATTAAAAATAAAAAAAGAAGGCAAATATGGACTTATAGATTTAACAGGAAAAGAACTTCTTCCAGCAGAATATGACTTGGTAACAGGATTAGAAGGAATAAAAAACACAATAAAAATTTCAAAAGATAATAAATTTGGAATAGTGGGGATATCTGGAGCAGAAATAATAAAACCTGAATATTTAGAAATTTCAGGACTAGGAAAAGATAATAAATCAGGATTTATAATAAAAACAGAAAATCAAAAATATGGAATTGTTGACTTTTCTGGAAAACAAGTATTAGAAGCAAAATATGATGAGATAACAAATATATATGGAAATGATTTATATGTAGTAAAAATAAATGGAAAACAAACAGTTATTAATAAGGATGGAAAAGAAATGTTAAACACCGGATTTGATGAAATAACTGCAATTATGAAAAATGCAGAAAATGGTGTTATTTATAAAAAGAACAACAAATATGGAGTAATGAAAGTAACAGGAGAAGATGTAACAAAATCTGTAAATCCAACAATAGAAGCAAATTATGAAGATTTAAAAGAAGCAAAATCTGGAATATTAATTGCAAAAAAAGATGGAAAATATGGAATAATAGATTTAGAAAACAAAACAAATGTGGATTTTAAATATTCATCAATAACATATAATGAAAAAGCAGATGTATATATAACTGAAGATGAATCATTTAATAATGAAATATTAGATACAGAATATAATGTTAAGCAAAAAGGAATATTAACAGATTTAGATGAAGAAAAAGGTTATATAGAATTAAAACAAGAAGATGAATATAAATATTACAATTTCAAATTTGAAGAAAAACAAGAAAAAGATATATTTACAACAAATACATTATTTATAAGTAAAAAAAATGGAAAATATGGATTTGTGGATAAAGATGGAAAAGTAGTAGTAGATTATATATTTGATGATGCTACAAAACAAAATGAATTTGGATATTCAGCAATAAAGAAAGATGGAAAATGGGGATCAATAGACAATAATGGAACTGTAGTACAAGAACCAACATACAAATTAGATGATTATTTAAAAATTGACTTTATAGGAAGATGGCATTTAGGAAAAGACATAAATATGAACTACTACAATCAAATGTCAAATTAGGGACAGTTTTTTTGAACATCTTGTTAATTATTATGGAGGAAAGAATGGAACTAAAGATAAGTTATCAGTATACATATTTTATACATCCTTTTATAATAAAGGAAGAAGAATTTGAAAACTATATAAAAAAAATGTCAAATGACAAAAATTTTAAATTAAAAATTTTTGAAAAAGAAAAAGACATAAATATATATAATTATTTTTTACCTAAAACTAGAGAATTTTTATTTTCTAGTTTTAGTAGTATATTTGAATATATTCCAAAAGAAGATATACAAGGGAAAATAGATGATAAAACAGGAATATTTTTTACAATACCAAAAATAAGTGTGATATGTTTTAAAACAGGAATATGTTTTTTGATAATAAAGACAAATGTAACAGATTATGAGCATTTTAGAAATATATTAAACTTCAATTATAAATTTAAAAACATAATAAAAGAAAATGAAAAACTTAATTCTTATGATAGTATAAGAATACAATCAACGAATTTTGCAGATGTAGAAACACTTAAACAATACATAAAACAAATTACAGGTTCTAATTTGGAAACAAAAAAATTAAATATTGATACAGAAGGTTTTTTAATATATTCATATATATGTATAGACCAACAAGCATGGGGACCAGAAAATGATTTTGAAAAAATAAAACATGAATTTATAAAATATACAAATTTGCTAAATGCAGATAATAGTAGACAACTAAAATTAGAAGAAAAGTCTGTATTTACAAGATGGAAATATGCAAAAATGGCTATCAACAGTTTAGGTATATCATTATTTTCATCTACAGCAGATGTAAATAACTATACAATATTACCAGATGAATATGAAAAACAATACTTATATACATATTTAATCAATTTATACAAAAAAATATATCTTAAAAAAATAGAATATGAATTTAAAAAATCTAAAAAACTAAAAAATACAAGAAATAAATTTATAAAATTTACCAAAGAAATATGGGCACAAGAAATAACAAGAGATGAAACAGGAGTTGTATTAAACAAGAAAATATTTGAAACACTAAAAATAAAAGAAATATATGAACAAGTAAATAATAAATATGATATTTTATATAAAAATTTAAATATAGAAAAAAATAAAAAAACTACAATAATTATTTCGATAATGTTAGTAATATCAATAATATTTAATATAATAAACTTTATAGCATTATTAAAAAAATAAAATTGGAGGAATTTTACAATATGGAAATAAAATGTGGAACAGATATCATAGAAATTGAAAGAATAAGAAATAGTATAGAAACATTAGGAGAAAAATTTATAAATAAAATATTTACAAAAAAAGAAATAGAATACTGTGAAGGTAAAAAAAATCAAAAATATCAACATTATGCTGCTAGATTTGCTGCAAAAGAAGCGGCATTTAAAGCAATATCAGATAAATTAAAAGACAAATATGATATATGTTGGAAAGATGTTGAAATTATCAACAATAATCTGGGAAAGCCGCAATTAAACATAATAGGAATAGATTTAAAAAATGTTGAGAGTATAGATTTAAGCATATCGCACTGCAAAGAATATGCAGTAGCAATAGTTACTTTAATTTGCAATTAGGGACGGACCTTTTTGGCATTTTTTTAACCAAAAGGACCGTCCCTAATTGGTTGAAAGGAGAGAAAGATGAAATTATTAGATAATCACGCACATTTAGATGATGATAAATTCAATCCAGACAGAGAAGAAATTATAGAAAAAATACATAAAAGTGAAGTAGATATATTTATATCTGCAGGCTACAATATAGAAAGTTCAAAAAATGCAATTGAACTATCAAAAAAATATGAATTTATATATGCAACTTGTGGAATATCTCCAAATGATATTCCACAAAATGAAGATGAATTGTGGAAAGCATTGGATGAAATTAAGAATTTAGCTAAACAAAATAAAAAAGTTATAGCAATTGGTGAAATAGGTTTAGATTATTATTGGAATAAAGAGAATATAGAACTACAAAGAAAAGCTTTTGTGGAACAAATTAAAATTGCAAATGAATTGAATTTACCAATACAAATTCATAATAGAGATGCTATAATGGATACATTAGATATTTTAAAACAAAATCCAGTTAATAAAAAGGGGACATTTCATTGTTGTCCATTAAACAGAGAGTTGATAAAAGAAGGCCTGAAATTTGGTTTTTATATTTCATTTGCGGGACCTATTACATTTAAAAATTCTAAAAATGCAGATGAAATAATTAAAATGGTTCCAAATGATAAATTATTAATAGAAACAGATAGTCCATATTTATCACCAGAACCATTAAGAGGAAAAAGAAATGACCCTAGAAATGTAAAATACATAGCACAAAAAATTGCAGATGTAAAAAATATTTCAGTTGAGGAAGTTGCAAAAATAACATATGAAAATGCCTGTAAATTATTTCAATTTTTTTAAAGCTTCAATTCTTGCTTCAGTACTTGGATGAGTAGACCAAATACTAGATGTTTTTTTCTTACCTTCATTAGTATTTTTCTTAAATGGATTTATAATATACATATTAGCAGTTGCAGAATTAGCTGTTTCTAATTGATTTGGGTCATTTTCTAATTTTGTAAGAGCAGATATTAATCCATCTGGGTTACGAGTAAATTCAACTGCAGTACTATCTGCTAAAAATTCTCTTTTTCTTGATAAAGCAAGTTGCATTAGAGAACCAAATATAGGAGATAAAATTAGACATATAAGACCAATAATCATTAAAATTCCATTTCCGCTTTCTCTATCACTATTTCTTCGTCTAGATCCACCCCAGAAAATCCATCTAGAGAACATATCAGAAAGCATAACAATAAAGCCAACCATAACAGAGACTACACAGCTCAAACGAATATCATAGTTTTTAATATGACTCATTTCATGTGCTATAACACCTTCAAGTTCGTAATAATCTAGTTTATCTAATAAAGCAGTTGTAACACAAATAACAGCGTTTTCAGGATTTCTACCTGTTGCAAATGCATTTGGTTGATTATCATTTACAACATATAATTTAGGCTTATTTGGCAAACCAGATGCTATCATTAAAGCATCTAATATATTTGTTAATTTTAAATCTTCATCTCTTGTGGCTGGTCTTGCATTATTAAGTTTTAATACAATTTTATCACTATAATAATATGAACCCCAAGCAGACAAAATAGAAATTGTAAGTGCTATTATAATTGATATACCACCTAAATCTAGTGCATTACATATATAATATACTATTAAAGTAATAACCAAAATAAATATTCCAATTATAATTGCAGAATCAAATTTATTTTTCTTTGAAACATCAAACATTAAAAATTCCTCTTTTCTAAACAAGATAAAATCAAAGGGCATAAAGCATAATTACTCCATCCCCTTTTAATTTTATTATTAATTATTATTTCCAAAATCAACTTTTACATTTTTTCTAGCTTCTTCACTTTCAGTTTTAAATAAATCACGAGCTGTAAAATTAAATATTCCAGCAATTATATTTGAAGGAAATACTTGTAATTTTGTATTATACATAGTTACAGTATCATTATAAAATTGTCTTGCAAAAGAAATTTTATTTTCAGTATTTCTTAATTCTTCTGATAATTCAGAAAAATTTTGATTTGCTTTTAATTCTGGATAACTTTCAGAAACAGCCATAATTGTTTTTAAAGCAGTTGATAATTCGCCATCTATTTTGGCTTTATCAGATACTGTATTTGCATTTGCCCAAGAAGTTCTAAGTTCTGTTACTTTAGTAAGAGTATCTTTTTCGTGTGTCATATAGCCTTTAACAGTTTCGACAAAGTTTGGAATTAAATCAAATCTTCTTTGTAATTGAACATCAATTTGGCTCCAAGCATTATCTACTTTTATTCTTGATTGAACTAAACCATTATAAATGCCAATAATTGCAACTATAACTACGACGAATATTACCAATATAATTATACCAATCATTGATATACCTCCTTTAACTATTATATACATATAATAATAACATATTTATTCAATTTATACAAGTTATAGAAGAAAAATTTTAATTTTTAGTGATATAAAAAAAATAAAATCATATAATATAATAGAAGCTAGAAGAAACAGGACTTTCAAAAATGGACAAAACACGAAGCTAAAGAGGTTGTAGGAATGCACGAAATTTGACAAAAACATAAAATTATAATATAATAACTTTGTTGCCAAAAGGAGGTAATAAATTTTTATGAAAAGAGAAGAAAAAGCATCAATTTCTATAATGAAAATCATATGCGTAAGTATTATTTTGATTTTAATTTCAGGAATAGGCGTTATGGCTGTAAATAATAATTTAAAAGATATTAAAATTATTCTTCAAAATGGATATGAAATGCAAGCATTAACATCAAAAACAACTGTTGCAGAAGTTTTAGAAGAAAATAATATCATTTTAAATGAAAATCAAAAAACAATACCAGACCTAAAAAATGAAATAAGTTCAGGTCAAAGTATTCAAATAACAGACAAGTCATATAATGAAGTTCAAATTGCTAAAATATCAGAAGAGGGTGTAGAAACAACATTAGAAGAATTACTAGAAAATTATTCACCAATTACTGAAAAAATTGTTATAGAACAAGAAAAAATACCTTTTGAAACAATAACAAAAAATTCAACGAATACTGATGAAAGCAATAGCACAAATAGAGTACTTCAAAAAGGTGAAGAAGGAATAAAAGAAATAACATATAAAGTTAAATATCAAAATGAAAAAGAAATTGAAAAAACAGTATTATCAGAAAAAGTTATAAAAGAACCAGTAAATCAAATAGTTCAAGTTCAAAAGAAAATAACAACATCAAGAGGAACAACAGAAACAAGAAATTCAGGGGTTCCAACTATGGCAACTACAGCGGTTGTAAATGGAGAAACTTATAAAATAACAGCATATTGTTCATGTGCAAAATGTTGTGGAAAAACTACAGGAAGAACTGCATCTGGAACACATGCAACAGCAGGAAGAACTGTTGCAGCACCAGCAAAATTTGCATTTGGAACAAAACTAAATATAGGAGGACACATATATACAGTAGAAGATAGAGGTGGAGCAATAAGTGGAAATCGAATTGATATATATGTTAACTCACATTCAGCTGCCCTTCAGTGGGGTGTAAGATATCTTCCAGTAAGTGTAGCAAATTAAAATAAATTTTTGACAAGCAGAAAATTGAAACTGCTTGTTTTTTTATGCCTTATTTCCGCAGTAAAACATCAAAAATATCTAAATCTTGAAAATAAAAAAATATTAAATTGTAATATTATTGTAAAATAAAAATTTTAAAAAAATATATTTAAAAAAGCTGTTTCCGTAAAGGTGTAGAAATGATTTTTTTTATTTACAAAATATAGGAAATTTAGGGTATTGACTATGCAAAAAAATAAAGTAAAATAATATTAATAAAAGGGAAAGGAAGAATATGCAGTGAGTCTTAAAAATAAATATTTCGTATTAATAATTTTAATTATATTTGTTTCATTTTTTGTAGTAACAAACATTACATATGCAACTAGTGGAATTAAATATTTTGGTGTAACAAAAATAAAAACAAATTCTACACCAAATATAGGTTATTCAATTGGAAACATAAATGATAATGGTACAGGTGGAGGTCCGGCTGCAAGAATATGGAATATTTTAGAATATCAAACAAGTAGTGGAGAAGAAATAAAAGATACACAAAATATTTATTGCTTAAAAGCGGAAGTTGGTTTTAATGATACTCATAATCGTGATACATATAATGTTTTCTATAATATGAAGACTGAAAGAGATGAGATTGAATCTCAAAACAATATTTTATCAGGAATTGTAAATGGAACTGTGCCAAACTTAGATGATACAGGAACAGTAAATACATTTGATTCATTGCTAGCATTAGGAGATTTATTGTATTTTATAAATGATTCAACAAGCGATCAAAAAACAGAATTGTTAGAATCTGCAGGTATTTATGAAGATGATTGGGATTTTGAATTAACTGATGATGATATAACAGCAGTACAACAAGCAGTTATATGGTATTTTACTAATTATGAAGATTTATATAATGGTGATAGAAAATATGATAAAACTGATGATTCGCACTGGCTATACTACACAACAGATGGTTTGATTTATAACAGTTTGTCAGATTATTACGTTTCAGTAGCTCCAAATCCAAATGGAAATAAAGATTCAGGGGCACAAAGACAGGAACAAGCTGAAATTTTATATAATTATCTTATAAATGCTGCAAAAGCGAATGCTCATAATTATTCTGATATTTCAAATCAAGGAGAACCAGTAACAGTAACAACTACTGAAAATTATGAGATAAGTGGTTCAAATTATATTATAGGACCATTAAAAATAAATGATAATGGAACAGGAATACCATATACAATAGGAAATCTTACAGTAGAGGTAAATGGAACAGCAACCACAAATTATAAATTACTAGATAATAATAAAACAGAAACAAACGAAACATTAACTCAATTAGTTGGAGAGAATTTCTATATATCTGTGCCAAAAAATGGAACAAATGAAGTAGAAATAAATTCAAGTATTAGTTATTCAACATCGAATCTTACATTATGGGCATCAACAACTAATAATTTAGAACAACCTGTTATGATTCCAGAAATAGTAAATAAAGAAATACCTTTAAGTTTAACAGTAACACCAGAAAAAGAATTTGATCTATCATTAAGAAAATATATAACAAAAGTAAATGATGTAGAATTAACAGATACAAGAGTACCAACGATAGATGAAAGTTCTTTAACAAGTAATACAACAGCTATATATAAGCATAGAAAAGATCCAGTAACTATAGCTAATGGTGATAAAGTAATATATAAAATAACAATATACAATGAAGGAGAAAAAGCTGGGAGAGCTACAAAAATAATTGATCAATTACCTACAGGTCTAAAATATTTACAAGTAGTTAGTGGGAATTTTGAATTAGGTTCATATAGTGAATCAGGAGATAATAGATTACAGTTAAATAGAAAAGCTAGTAATACAAATAATCTACCAGCATATACTTTAGGAAGTTTACAATCTACCGGAAGTGGATATGAAACAATAGAAATTGAATGTGAAGTAACAGCTGAAGCAGGAGAAAATGATAAAATTTTGACAAATGTTGCCTGGATATCAGAGGCATATGATGCAGAAAGTGATATAACAATAACAAATCAAGAAGGGTTAGATAGAGATTCAGAGCCAAGTACAACACCAGAAGTTAATAAAAACAATATGTCAGAATATAAAGGAAATGATTCAAATAAAGATACTCTAAGCGATTCAACTTATTATTATAAGGGGAAACAAGATGATGATGACTTTGAAAAAATAAAAATACCAAAAGCAGAAGGAAAATACTCTATAAGACTACAAAAAGTAAATTCAAGAAATACAAGTCAAAACTTATCTGGGGCACAATTCAATGTAAAACTAGCAGATGGAACAACAAAGAATATAACATCACAAGCAGGATATGTAACAATTGCAGAAGATGTAGCAATAACAGCAGCAGGAACAGATACAATAGAAATAACAGAAACAAATGCACCAAATGGATATAAAAAATTAATAAATACATTAACAGTAAATTTAACAAAAACATTAAGTAATGGAGCATATGGAGTAACAGCAGTAACAATATCAGATACAACAAATGCAAGTTATGATTTAAATAATAATGTAATATCAATAACAGTAAAAGATGAACCTAAAACATTTGACTTAAGCTTAAGAAAATTCATAACAGCAGTAAGCACAGATGGAAACTTTAGCAATACATCAACAACAACTACATATTCAAGAGTACCAAGTATAACATCAGCTGAA
>CAZBMU010000025.1:0-16321 GCA_964493175.1 uncultured Clostridium sp. | reverse complement strand
CACTTATTGTTACAGTTGTACCATCACTTGATGAATTATTTGTTGTTGCTGAACCACCATAGCAAAATACTCCATTTGCTCCTGTTGCATCTGTTGTTACATTAATATTTTTTAATGTTAAATTTGCACCACTTCTAGCAAGTATTGCTGAATTAGTTCCATAAAAACTTGTGTTATCTCCACCATCAGAATCTCCAGTTTTAGTTACTTCAATATTAGATAAATTTACATCTATATCTCCATTTACTAATATTGCATTCTCATCTGCTGTTTCAGATGAGTATGAACCACTTTCAATTGTAGTATCTTCTGTTAGTTCTGTTGCACCTGAAGTTTCAACAGAAGAGCTGGTTTGTCCCATATTTCCTGCTTTTTCATCAATTTGCATTTGTTCATTTTCATTTAAATTATTAAATATTAAAAATTTGCATAAAATTCCTAATATTATTGTTAAAACTAATATTATTACAATTTGAATTATAGTTTCTTTTTTCACTAACATCACCTCTTTATATTTTTCTATGTGGTTAAATAATTTTTACCCACATATTTTTCATTAAGTATTGTTTTCTTGATTTTGATTATTTTCTGTTGTATTAGTATTGTCATTTGAGTCATTTTGTCTTTCTTTAGGACCACCATTAGTATCATCCCCATCAGGTTTTTCTGGTGGTGTTCCACTTGGCATTCCACTAGAATTTCCATCTTGAGTCATCTGTGGTCTATTTCCATCTGGGAAATTTCCCCTTTTGTTATTATTATTTTTTGAGTAGAAATAAAATCCTACTGTAGCAATAATTGCTCCTACTAATACTCCAATAATAAAAGTTAAAATTTTGTTTTTCATAAAAATTACCTCCTTATTTTTTTATTCTGATTATATTATAAATTTCTTACCTTAAATTTTCCTTAAATATTTTATTTTTTTAAAGAATTTGAAATTTTTTATTTTCTTGGCAAGGTAATAATAACCCTTGTACCTACTTCCCTGTTTTTTTCAAATCTTATACTTCCTTTATGTGCCATAACAATATTATAAGCTATAGAAAGTCCTAATCCCATTCCACCTTTTTGTCTATTTCTTGATTTTTCTTCTCTATAAAATCTTTCAAACACGTGATCAATTGCATCTTTACTAATTCCTATTCCTGTATCTTCAACTTCTAAAGTAAACTTATTATCTCTTTTATAGGTTCTAATATCAATGCTATTTCCATCTTTTGTATATTTAATAGCATTATCTAGTAAAATAACTAATAATTGTTTAAATTTATTATTATCTACATTTATTTTCTCATTAAATTTTAAGTTAGTGTTTAATGTTTTCTTTTCTGTTTTAGCAACATCTTTATACATTCCAGCTAAAATTTCAATTTCTTTATCAATATCTATTTCCTCTTTATTTAATGTTAATTGATCTGTATCGCTTTTAGCAAGTTCCATTAATTCTTTTATCAATTTCGTTAGTCTATTTGTTTCTTCTAATGTAATACTTATATCTTCTACATTATCTATTATTCTACTTTCAGGTTTTTCTAGTAAACTTTCTTGCTTAACTTTTATTATAGATAGTGGCGTTCTAAGCTCATGTGAAGCATCTTGTACAAATCTATTTTGTTTTTTCCAAGAATCTACAATTGGTTTTAGTGTTTTTCTTGATAATATATAACTTGCTATTAAAATTGCAACTAAACTAATACTAAATGAAATTATTAAGTTTCTTATAAATTTTTGAGCAATAGTCTTTTCAGCATCTACATTTATTAAAACTTGTTTATATGTCCCATCAGAACTTTTATAATTAATACCTCTATATGAATATTCTTCAAACTCTGTTTCATAAATTGAATTTAACTCATTTTTGTTAAATTTTGCTGATTTAAAAATACTATTTAAGTTATTATTTGTTTCATCATCTTCTGTAATATTTCCTAGTTCGTCTCTTATTATAAAAATTAGTCTTGGACTTTTTTCATTTCCTTCAGGTTTATCTTCAGGTCTTTCATCATTACTTGAAATATTTAATTCTATTTTATTATTTGGTTGTTGAATTCGACTTTCTGATAAATTTCTTTCTCTTAAAATAGCATTAGTTAATTCTTCATCAGCTGATATATATAAAGAATTGCTAAATTGTGTATATATTGCTGTTCCTAAAATATAAAAAATAATTGAAAATGCAATTAAATTTAGTAACATATTCTTTAAAAGCTGTTTTTTAACTTGTTTTTCTTCATTCATTTTCTATATTTCCTCCTATCATATAACCAACACCCCTTACAGTTTTAAAATATTGGTCATATTTATGTTTTTTTAGTTCTTTTCTTATACCACTTGCATATACTTCAACAACATTTGTAGTAGTATCACTATCAAATCCCCATATTTTATCAAAAATTTGATTCTTAGTTATTATTCTGTCTTTATAATTAACTAGATATTCTAACATATCAAATTGTTTACCTTGCAAGTTTAATTCTTTATCTTTCACATAAGCTTTTCTGCCATTTAAATCAATTTTTAAATCTTTAAAAGTTATCTCATTTTGATAAAAATCAGGATTATTTCTTCTAATTATAGCTTGAATTCTAGCTTTTAGTTCCTCTTTTTCAAAAGGTTTTGTTAAATAATCATCAGCTCCTTTTTGAAAACCTTGTAACTTATCATTTAAAGTATCTTTCGCAGTAAGAATAATAACAGGAGTCATGATTTTATCTTTCCTAATATCAGCTAAAACTTGATATCCATCCTTTTCAGGAAGCATCAAATCTAAAATTATAATATCATAAATATCCTCTTTCGCATATAATTCTCCTTCTATACCATCAAAAGCTTGGTCAACTTCATAATCTTCTTTTAAAATATCCTTTATAATATTTGATAAGATTTTTTCATCTTCAACTAATAAAATTCTCATAATTCTTCTCCTTTTCTTGCCAAAAAGGTCCGTTCCTACTGGCAAAATTATTATATCATACACATTATTACATTACTACCTTAAATTTTGCTTAAAAATTTAAAATTCTTATAAAATATTGAAAAAAGTAGCAAAATATGGTATATTAGTAAGGTAGCAAATATATTACAAGGAGTTGATAAAATGGATTTAGAAAACATTGAAGAACTATTAAAAGAAAAAAAATTAACTAAAATAAAACAAACTTGGCAAGAAATGAATGAATATGATATTGCATCTTTAATTGAAGATTTACCAGAAAACCTCCTTGTGCAGGCTTTTAGACTTTTACCTAAATCTAAAGCTGCTGATGTTTTTTCTAATATGAATGAAGAAATTCAGAGAAATTTAATTTCTGCATTAACAAACAAAGAAGCTACACTTATTATAGAAGATATGTATTCTGATGATGCTGCAGACCTTTTTGAAGAAATGCCGGCAGTAATGGTTTCAAAATTATTAAGTAATGTATCAAAAGATACTAGATTATCAATAAATAAATTATTAAAATATCCTGATAATTCTGCAGGTTCTTTAATGGCTATGGAATATATACATTTAAAGAAAGGATTAACCATTAAAGAATCAATAGATAGAATAAGAAAGCAAAAAGATGATTTTGTTTCTTATGATTCTTGTTTTGTTACTGATAATGAAAGAAAACTATTAGGCTATGTTACTATTAAAGATATGTTAATTAATGATTTAGATACTTTAATTGATGATATAATGAAAGAATGTGAACATATACTTACAACTTTAATGGATCAAGAAGACGTTGCTAATATATTCCAAGATTATGACTATAATACCTTACCTGTTGTTGATTCTGAAAAAAGATTGGTTGGTATTATTACAGTTGATGATGTTATAGATATTATTGAAGAAGAAACAACCGAAGACATTGAAAAAATGGCAGCTATTACACCTACAGATAAATCATATATGAGAACTGGAATTTTTGAAACTTGGAAAAAAAGAATTCCTTGGTTATTACTACTTATGATTTCTGCTACATTTACTGGAAGCATTATTTCGCATTTTGAACAAGCTTTGGCAACTTATGTTATTTTAACTGCATTTATTCCAATGCTTATGGATACAGGCGGAAATGCAGGAAGTCAGGCTAGTGTATCTGTAATTCGTAGTTTGTCTTTAGATGAAATTGAATATAAAGATACATTTAAAGTTATTTGGAAAGAATTACGAGTTAGCTTGCTATGCGGTCTTACACTTGCTATTGCTAATTTTGCAAAACTTATATTATTTGATAAAGTAGGTTTCGAAATCTCACTTATTGTTTGTTCAACATTAGTAATGACTGTTATGGTTGCAAAATTGATTGGTAGTTCATTACCTATTCTTGCTAAAAAAATTGGTTTTGATCCAGCTGTAATGGCAAGTCCTTTTATTACTACCATTGTAGATGCATGTTCATTACTAATCTATTTTAGAATTGCAAGTTTATTATTAGGAATTTAATTGTTATATATATATAAGAAGCAGAATTTAGTTACTTCTGCTTCTTTGATTTTGTCTTTTTTTATAGTGTTCATATTCTCTATTACATTTGTTTTAGTTATATCTGCTGTTTCATCTCCTCCAAATTAGTAATATTATTATCAATCGATTATTTTAATATATGTAAATTAGAGTTTTTTATTTCTTGCCTAATTTTATTATGTTCTGCTTTTTCTCTTTTACTTATAACAATTGATAATTCATTAATAGCACCTGCTATTTCCTCAGTATTTTGTTTAAATAAACTATTCATTTCATCTCTTAAATCGTTTACTTGACAGCTTATTTCTTCTTTCATTTCTTCATGTAAAGCTTCAATTCTTTCTATGCTATCATTGTGCAAATCATACATTTCATCCCTTAACCCATTTATTTGAGTATTTAGCTCTTCTTTAAATTCAGATCTTAATCTATTTATTTGAGTATTTAGCTCTTCTTTAAATTCAGCTCTTAACCCATTTATTTGAGTATTTAGCTCTTCTTTAAATTCAGATCTTAATCTATTTATTTGAGTATTTAGCTCTTCTTTAAATTCAGCTCTTAACCCGTTTATTTGAGTATTTAGCTCTTCTTTAAATTCATTTCTTAACCCGTTTATTTGAGTATTTAGCTCTTCTTTAAATTCAGCTCTTAACCCGTTTATTTGAGTATTTAGCTCTTCTTTAAATTCATTTCTTAACCCGTTTATTTGAGTATTTAGCTCTTCTTTAAATTCATTTCTTAAATTGTTTATTTCTTTATGTAACTCAACATGTATTTCATCCACTTTATCTAGTATTTTTAACAAA
This sequence comes from uncultured Clostridium sp., assembly GCA_964493175.1. Lineage (GTDB taxonomy): Bacteria > Bacillota > Clostridia > TANB77 > CAG-508 > CAG-269. Next base: position 11,056 of record CAZBMU010000025.1, on the reverse strand, counting down.
ATTTCTTTTTCCATTAAATGTCCCTCCTCATATTTATAATATTTATCTTATGAGATTTCATTTGTTATTCCTTAATTCTTAATTAAATTAAGAATCGTCATTATTATAATATCATATTAGAAAAAAATCAATACTTTTTTGTTAATTTATGTAATTATTTTTCCTTTGAGTTTAAATTAACCTAATTGTTTTGTGTTTTATTAAATATTAAAATTGAAATTTATGATATTTTGAGGTACAATAAATCTATATTAATAAAGATAGGAGAGATATATATTATAATGAATACTTACTTAAATTTTGAAAAAGAAATTAATTTTAACAAATTAAATCAATGTGCAAAAATTATAAAAAAAGGTGGCCTTGTAATTTTTCCTACAGAAACTGTTTATGGAATTGGTACAAATGGCTTTAATGAAAACTCTATTAGAAAAATATATAAAATAAAACAGCGACCTATAAATAAACCAATAAGTCTACTTGTTAATAGTATCGATATGATTAATATAGTTGCACAGGATATAACAGATATAGAATATAAAATTATTAAAGCATTTTTTCCTGGCCCACTTACTCTTGTCTTAAAAAAGAAAAAATGTGTTCCAGATATATTAACATCAAATACTAATACTGTTGGAATAAGAATTCCTGATAATAAGATTGCACTTAAACTTATAGAGTATGCAAATGTACCAATTGCAACAACTAGTGCAAATATATCCGGTAAATCTAGTGGTACACTTTTAAAAGAACTACAAAAAAATTTTAAAGACAAAGTAGACCTATTCATTGATAGTGGAAAAAGTAAAATAGGAATAGGTTCTACTGTTGTTCAAGTAATTAATGGAGTTCCAGTAATTTTGAGACAAGGCATTATTACGAAAAAAGAAATTGAAAAAATAATTTAAAAAATAAAAATATATTCTAATTAGAATATATTTTTATTTTTGGTTATCCTATCTTTACAATTTTTTCCCAATTTAATTCTGGTTTTCCAAAATGTCCATAATTAGTAGTTTTGCGATAAATCGGTTTCCTTAAATCTAAATAATTTATTATTCCTCTAGGTGTTAGATCAAAATTGCTATATATTAATTTTACAATTTCATCCTCTGGAATTGTATTTGTTCCATAAGTATTTACATATATAGATACTGGTTTGGCAACTCCAATTGCATAAGAAAATTGTATCTCACATTTTTTTGCAAATCCATTTGCGACTATGTTCTTTGCTATAAATCTTGCCATATATGCAGCAGATCTATCGACTTTTGTAGCATCTTTTCCAGAAAATGCTCCTCCTCCATGCCTTGCATACCCTCCATAAGTATCTACTATTATTTTCCTTCCTGTTAAACCACTGTCTCCTAAAGGTCCTCCTATTACAAATCTACCTGTAGGATTTATAAAGTATTTTGTCTGATTATCTAAAAGGTCTGTTGGAACTACTTCATTTATAACTTTTTCTTTTATGTCTTTTTTTAACGTTTCCATATCAACATCTTTTTTATGTTGTGTTGAAATAACTATAGTATCTACTCTTACAGGTGTGTATCCTTTATACTCAACTGTAACCTGTGTTTTCCCATCTGGTCTTAAATATTTTATTATTCCTTGTTTTCTAACTTCTGCTAATCTTTTTGCCAATTTATGTGCCAAAGATATTGGAAGTGGCATTAATTCTTCTGTTTCATCGCAGGCAAATCCAAACATTATTCCTTGGTCTCCTGCTCCTTCAGACTCAAGTTTTCCTTCTTTTGTTTCTAAAGATTTATCAACCCCTAAAGCAATGTCTGGAGATTGTTTTGATACATTTACAATTATTTTGCAAGTATTATAATCTATATCTGTATTTGCATTGTCATATCCTACTTCTTTTATGGCTTGTCTTGCTACTTTTTCAATGTCTACTTCTGCTAAAGAACTTATTTCTCCCGTAATATAGATTTCTCCTTTCCCAGCTACAGTTTCACATGCTACTCTTGAATTTTCATCTTTTGCTAAATATGCGTCTAGAACACTATCAGATATATAATCACATAGTTTATCTGGATGCCCTTCTGTTACACTTTCTGATGTAAATAGTTTTTTCATTTAACTTCAACCCTTTCTATTGTTTATTCTATATATGCTAACAAAAAACTCTGTACTTTTAGTACAGAGCCTAATAATTTATTTTGATTTTTAAATCATCAGCCAAAGTACTTTCTACTTTGTCGGTTTTAGCACCTTGGTTTTTAAACCAGGTTGCTGTGGAGTCATAAAGCCGAGTCTCTCGTCCACTCTTGATAACATATATATTTAATTAGTATTATACTTATTTATTTTATCATTGTCAATACTTATGTCAAAATTTGTAAAACCAATTGTAAAGTTTCTACATTTTTATTAAATTCTCTGCACTAATATCATCTGCAGTAATCGTTTTTAGAATTCTCTTAGCTTTCTTATCCTTTACATTAGCAGCATGTTTTATTATAGTCTTTTCATAAACATTTCTTACAAATCTTGCATTACCAAAATTTTTAGTATCTCTATATTCTTCTATAATATCTTCAAGCTTTTTAATTGCATCTTCTTCAACAACAAAACCTGCTTTTTTTGTCATTAACTCAAATATCTGTATAAGCTCTTGAGTTGTATAATCTTCAAATTCTAATGTATATCCTATTCTAGATACTATTCCAGAGTTTGCATTTAAAAAGTTTTGCATCTCTTTTGTATATCCTGCAAACACTACAACTAAATTATCTCTGTAATTTTCCATTGCTTGTATTAATGTTGCAATTGCCTCTTCATTGTAACCATTTCCTTGCCCCTGACCGCTTGCTAAAGAATATGCTTCATCTATAAACAGTACTCCTCCTAAAGCTTTTTGTACAACTGCCATTGTTTTTGGTGCGGTTTGTCCAACATATTCTGCAACTAAATCTTTACTTGAAACTTCAATTAATTTGTTCTGCTTAATATATTTTAAATTATATAGTATTTCAGCCACAATTCTTGCAACTGTAGTTTTCCCTGTCCCTGGGTTTCCTAAAAATACCATATGCAAATTTACATCTTTTATTTTTAAACTATCTTCTGCTTTGCTTTTTAATTCTTTTAAACTAACTAAATCTTTTAAAACTTGTTTAACTTTTTGAAGTCCAACTAACTCATTTAGTTCTTCAAAAATTTCATCAATTGATTTTTCTTTTTCATATTCTGGAATTTTTTTGTTAAATGTAATATATTCTACAAGTTGTTTTTCATAATCTGGAAATGGTAAATCTGTATTTATATAAGTAACTGCAATATAATCTAATAAAGCAATTTGCATCTCTTCTGATATTTCCATATTTTCTTGTAATTTCATAAGTACATTTTGATATAATTCTTGAATATCAGGTTTTTCTCCCAATATCTCAAACACAGAAAATTCACTTTTGATTTTTTCTGAAAGTGAAAATATTTCATTTAACTCTTCTTTATTTTTCGCAATTAAAACTGTTAAATCTTTATTTTCATTATCTATTAATTTTTCATTAAATCTAAATAAAATCTTTTCTTTTTCATTATTATCTTTAAAATCAAAAGCTTTAGGATCTCTAAATGCTATTACATTTAAATTAGCAGAATATATTTCTTCAATTTTATCAGCATTTTCTAAATCATAATATGAAACAACTCCAACTCCTCCTTGTGGCATATATCCAAAATAATTTATATTTTGATTTAAAATATCTAAAACGTCATAAGTAGTTTCGTTGTTATCACAATAAATACACATATTGAACGATATAAATTGTTTTTCTATTTTTTCATTATACTTTCTAATATATTCTATTATTTTTTTTAAAGTCTTTTTAGAATCTTCTGTTATATAAAGTTTATCAATTTTTTTAAAAGAAACTTCCATTAATTTATCTTTTTCTTCTTTAGATAATTCAACTTTTCTAGCATTTTGCGTAGGTTCCATATTAATATATGGAACCTCATTTTCTTTATTTTCATCTGTTATACCTTTTAATTGTTTTATTTCTTCATATAATTTTTGGTTTTCTTTTTCAATTTTATCAATTCCAAAAAAATCTTCATATACATTTTTTAAAATGTCTTCTTTTTTCATTTAAAAGTTTCCTTCCTATTTTGGCATTTTAATTTCAACCATTTTTTCTTTAAGCTCTTTTTCAATATTTTGTAATTCTTGTTCTGCTTCTTGTCTCTTAGCTCTACCATTTTCGTGAATTTCTATTACTCTATCTAATGTTTCTATTATATCTTTATTAGTTTTTTGCAATGTTTCAACATCAACAATTGCTCTTTCAGACTCTTCAGCAATTTGAATAGAACCTTGTTTTAATATCTCGCTATTTTTCTTTAACATATCATTTGTTAAATCTGAAACAGCTTTTTGTGCTCCAAGAGCTTGTTTTGCATTATTAATTCCTAAAGCTAGAACAATTTGATTTTTCCATAATGGAATTGTGTTTGTTATTGAACCTTGAATTTTTTCAACCAATTCAGCTTCGTTATTTTGTAATAAACGAATTTGTGGAGCCATTTGAATTGAAATAATTCTTGTTGTTTTTAAATCATATATTTTCTTTTCAAATCTATTTATTGTATTTTCTAAATCTTGAACTTTTTGAGCATCAAGTTGTTCACCAGACTTTTGAGCTTGTTCTCTTAATTTTGGAAGTTCAACATTTCTTAATTCTTCAAGTTTTTTATCACCTGCAATAATATATAACGAAATTTCTTTAAAATATTCTAGATTTTTTTCATACATAGTATCAAATATAGCAATGTCTTTTAACATTTGTAACCTATGGTTTTCAAGTTGTTTTTCGATAGTGTCAATATTAGTTTCAATCTTGCTATATTTAGCAGTTAAAGTATCAAATTGTTTTTTAGCACTATGAAATAATTTAGCCAAACCTGTTTTGTTTTCTGATGTAATGTCAGAATCAAAAGATTTTATTTCTCCAACTAAATTTGCAAGTAAATCTCCAACTTCACCAGTACTTCTTGTTTTTACACCTTCTAAGACACTATCTGAAAACTCAGATATTTTAGCTTGAGCTTTTGCTCCATATTGTAAAACTTGTGTTGAATCTGTAACATCAATTTTGGTATTAAATTCATCAATTGCGGCTTTTTCCTCTGCTGTTAATGAATCATAGTTTAATGAATCTTCAATTTTTTCATTAGTTACTTTTTCTGATGAATTAACTAAATCTTTAATTTCCTCCTCTTTAACCTCTTTTTCAACTTTTAATTCTAAATTTTCCATTATAAATTCTCCTCTCTTTTTTTGCCAACGGGGTCGGGTTCATTTGACAATATTGCCATTTAAGTCCGACCCCAATGGCAATTTATTTCAAATATTCAATAAGTTTATTATACATATCCATTTTCAAGCTTGTAACTGTACTAGTTATTGTTTGAGGTACACCTATACCAAATTTTGATACATCATAACTTCCACCTGTTATTCCTGTTCTGAAACCATATTTTTCCCACGCTATGCTTTGTATTTCCGGGTCTTCAAATGCTTTATAAAATTGGTTACCTTCTTCTGTGAATGATGCTATACAGTGTGAATTCCAAATTGTAGGTGTTGGATACAATACTCTTATTTTGTCTTTTACTTGTTCAAATCCTTTTGGATTTGAATTTGCAAAGTTTATTATAGATTTTTCATAATCTACTATCATTGGTTCTCCACCTGCACCTGTTTTTAAATATCTTTCAAACAAGTCTGCTGGCGTATTATTCATATATCCAGATTTTGTATAAAATTCTTTAAGTTTAGGTAAATTTGCCTCTGCTGATTCGTTTGTTACTTGGCTTTGGCACATTATTGATAATAATAGACCGTAATATGTAGCTCCTGGTGATGATGTTACTGGATCTGTTGATGCTATATTTATATTTCCATAAAGCTCTGTTAATCCTATATCAGACCATTTTTTACCTTCTAAAATGTAGTTTAATAATTTGTCCATGTTTGAAATATAGTAAACTCCATCTTTCTTACTTACTATTCCTTCTTTTTCTAATGCATCTACTACTGTATCCCAGCTATATATTACTATTGGTGTATTTAATGTTAGTCCACCTTGTAATACTTGATATCTATCTGCTTCTCCATTTGCTTTATTTGGCGCTAGTTTATAGTAATCATAAAATCTTTGATCCGAACTAAACATTGCATCATATTTTGTATATCCATCTTCTCTAACTAATGGATTAACAACTAATTTTCCATTACTCCAATTATCATATACAACGTTTAATTTATACTTTTCTTGCATTATTCTTATAACATCTTCATCTGCAATAAAATCTTCTTTTCCACCTCCTGTTGCAACATAAACTGTTGTTAAACTTGAATCTGCAATTAATTTGTTTTCTTTTGCATTATTTAATAATTTTATTCCTATAATTACAAGTATTAAGACTACAAATATTGCAATTCCTATAATTTGCTTTTTATTTTTCAATTTTTATACCTCCTTATTTTTAAAATCTTCAGTTCCATCATATCCGGTCAGCCTTAAGCATAGATTCAAAAACTTTCATTTCTGCATCTGTATCAACAATATCAGATTGATATAATCTTGAAAGTTGATTTTTAAATGCATCATTAATTTTTTCTATCATATTTTCAGTCTGTTTCATGAATTTTTTCCCATCTTCTGATACTAAATTTTGATTTTCTATATCATCATATCTTTTTAATATATTTAATGTAACAGGTAAATAATAATCAAAAAAGTTTCCCATTTTTTTATATTTTTCTGGCCTTTTTTCTATTGTTTCTATAATTTTTGCTACAGTTTCAAATATTTCTTTTATATTTTTTTGCAAATCTCTGTTATTTACTTTATTTATCATATTATAAATTTGATTATTCTTATTTTTAGCATCTTTTAATACTTCTTTCATATCTTTATTTTTTAGTATTTTTAAATCATCTCTATGAAATACAAGTTCACCTGCACCAAAAGCACAAGCTCCAATTGCTAATGATGGTAAAATTCCGAATTGATAACCCTAAATATGGTATTGCAAAAAAAGCACCTCCGCAAAACTGCAGATACTATTGATGAATTTTTCATATATTTTTTGTAACCTCCTAACAAAAATTATACTTTTATAATTTAGTTATAACCTCTAACCTCTTTAAAAGCTTTAACTAAGTCTTCTTTACCATCAAATATTTTTCCATTTGAAAGTGTTGCCATCTGTTCTAATTGATCTTCATCAGCACTTCCAAATAAAATAGAATATATTGGAATTTCTTTCTTTATTTCCAAATATTTTTTTTGCAAATCTTCAAATTTGCCTACATTTCCATATCCATCTGTCATTAATACAACTGATACATTATATGTATTTCTATCTTCATCTTTTAATAATTCTAAAGCTTTTTCTGCTGCTGGAAATAGAGCTGTTCTTCCATAAGGTCTATAACTATTTATATTATTCAAAATTGAAGAAGTATCTGTACCATTTAGAGTACTCCATGTATCTCCAACTTCTCCTGTAAATGGTATTACATCTATTTTATCTTTTTCTGAAAATTGTATAAAATCTTTAGATGATTCTGATGTTAAAACATATTGCATTGAATCTTTTAAATCACTAATTCCTCTACCTTCCATACTTGAAGAATAATCTAAACAAAATGCTATATGTACTGGTTTTCTAAGTTCAGTTTGATACATATTTAAAGCTAGTTTTATAACTTCCGTATTTGGGTATTTTAATGGTGAAATATAGTTGTTAGTATCTATTCCCCAATCAGGATTAAAAACTGTTTTGTCAGCATTTTGATTTATTCCACCAAACCATGTTCTTTTTCCATCTTTCATTAAAGATTGTTGTCCTTCATCACTTAAAATATATGATTGTATATCTTCAAAAATAGTTTTTTTAAGTTCATTTTTGCTATCTATATATGCAAATGGACTGTCTGAAATTGAAACTCCATCAACTGGATAGATAGCATATAATGGTTCTTTTCCTTGTGATACAAGTTTTTTATTTATATTTATTATTGATGATTCATAAGTAAAAACTGACTCATAATCTCCTTTTAAGAATAATTCTTCTAAGAAATCCTCACTACCAGATGATCTTTCTAAACCTGAGAAAAATGTTTTTAAATTTTCTTTAAGTTGATTGTCATTTAAATTATCTTTTGTTAGAACTTCTGGATTTCCAGTAAGTGTTGAAAGCATTCCTAAATATGCTGATGCACCACTATTTGTACTTGTTGGGTTAGACATACTAAATTTTAACTTTCCTTCTGAAATAGCTTTTACTATATCTTGTGTGTAAATTTTCTTACCTATAAAACCTAATTCTTCAGCTTTTGACTTTTTAATTCCAAATATAATTGGACTTATGTTTGTAAATTTCGAATTAGATAAACTTATAGAATTATCTAACATATATCCCCATATAGAATTTGATAGCCATACTGCATCATATTGTTCTCCACTGTTTAATTTCTGGATAATATCTAATGTTCCCGCATATTCTACTTCTATATCATACCCTTTGTCTTCGCAATATGGTATTAATGTATTTTCTATAATGTCTTGATTTTCTTGACTAGCAATTATTCTAAAACTATCGTAGCCAAATTGCTGAAATATGTTTTCATTTTCAATTTTATCAGAAAATTCATCAATTATTGCAAAAATAATTACTGGTATTAAAATAATTAAAACTATAGCTACTATTATCCAAAATGTAGTTTTTTTATTTTCCAAAAATCTTCCCCCTTTACTTTTGTATTTATTGTTTATATTATATATTTAATTTTAATTATTGGCAAGATGTTATAGGAATTTTAAATAATAATTTTTTAGCAAATTTAAAGGGACCAGCATAAGCAAGTCCCCTTTTTTGAAACACTAAATAGACAAGTTACTTTTTTTCTCTTTCACAGGTCTGGTTTCCCACTGTGCAAGAGGTTTTGCAAGCAGACTGACAAGATGTCTGACATTCACCACAACCACCTTTTTTCAGTGTGCTAGCAAGGCATTTTTTATTAATTGTCTTAATGTGCTTCATTTTCTCACCTCTTTTCTATATAGAAAACAGGGTTTACTAGTTACTAATTGCATTTAAGCAATCCTATATATTATATACTTTTTTCTTATTTTCGTCAAATTATCTTTCCACCACCAAGAACTATATCATCTAAATAAAAAACTGCAGATTGACCAGGAGTTAAAGCTTTTTGTGGTTCATCAAATATTACTTTGATTTTATCTCCATCTTGAATTATTTTTGCATCAGATTCGTTACTACTATATCTTGTTTTTACTTTTACTTGAATCCAATCTTTTATTTCATCAACTAATAATAAATTGATATCTGTAACTAATAACTCTTTTTTGTATAATTCTTTTTCTTCTCCTACAATTACTTCATTTTTATTACTGTCAAATCCTAATACAAATAGTGGAACTTTATAGGAAATTCCTAGTCCTTTTCTTTGACCTATTGTATAATTGTATAAACCATTGTGTTTTCCTAGAATTTCGCCTTTAGAATTAACAATATTTCCTTCTTTTGGTTTTATATCAGAATTTTTTTCTAAGAATTTTTTATAATTTCCATCAGGCACAAAACAAATATCCTCACTATCTGGTTTATTTGCAACTTTAAGTTTATTTTCTCTTGCAATTTCTCTAATTTGCTCTTTATCTTGAAAATCTGAAAGTGGAAATAAAATATGTTCTATTAAATCTTTTGGAATATTCCATAAAACATAGCTTTGATCTTTTTTACCAGCATTCGATTTTTTTAAAATCCACCTTCCATATTTTTCATTATATTCATTTTTTGCATAATGCCCTGTTGCTATATAATTACAACCAAGTTCTTGAGCTTTTTCCCACATAAAGCCAAATTTCATATATTTATTACATTCTATACATGGATTTGGAGTTTTACAATTTGCGTAACAATTAATAAAATCATCTATTACATAATTTTTAAATTCATCTTTAAAATTATATGTAAAATGTGGTATTCCTATTTGATTACATACATTTTTTGCATCAATATATGTATTTATATTACAACAACTACTTCCCGCAAATAATTCTAATGTAGTTCCAATTACTTCATATCCTTGTTCTTTTAGAAGTAATGCTGATACAGAACTATCAACACCACCACTCATACCGAATTAAAACTTTCTTATTCATTTACTAACTCCTTTAAAATCTACCAAACTAACCCGACCTTATTGGCATTTTTTATTTAAAATATCTTCAATAGTATGCCAAGCAAGTAAGGCACATTTTACTCTAGCTGGCATATTTGAAACATTTTTAAAAGCTATTGCATCTTCTAACTTTTTTAATTCTTCTTCATTAGTTATCTCTCTTTTTATCATTTCAATAAAAGTTTTTATTATTTCTTTTGCTTCTTCTATTGTTTTACCTTTTAAAGTATCAATCATTATTGAAGTTGATGCTTGAGAAATTGCACATCCATGTCCTGAAAACGCCATATCTTCTATTATATTATCTTTTACTTTAAGTTCTAATGTTATCTCATCTCCACAATTTGGGTTATGCCCTATTTCACAATAATCTGCTTTTTCTAGTTTCTTTTTATTATAGGAATTCATGCTATGTTCCATTATTAATTCATTATATATATTTGTTAAATCATCCATTTTTTATCCTTCTTTAATATAATTTTTAAAAATCCTATAAGCCTTATCTAATCCTTTTACTAGCTTATCTACATCTTCTTTAGTATTATAAATATAAAAACTTGCTCTACATGTTGAATCTAAGCCCATACTTCTAAGTAGTGGCTGTGCACAATGATTTCCAGAACGAACACATATCCCTTCAGAATCTAAAATACTTGCAACATCATGTGGATGTACTCCTTTTATATTAAATGATATTACAGAAGAGTGATTTTGTTTATTTAGCGATATATATAGTGTTAAATATTTTAATTTTGATAGTTCACTTCTTGCATATTCGATTAATTCATCTTCTATTTGCTTGATTTTATCATAACC
>CAZBMU010000024.1:0-17200 GCA_964493175.1 uncultured Clostridium sp. | reverse complement strand
TCACTATTAAAATAGAATTCTTTACTTCTCATGAAAAAGTTATTAATACTATTTGTTACAAATCTACCAAAAATACTTACTACAGAAACTAAAACCACTAGTATTAGTAGAAATAATATAAGTTTTTTTACTTTATATTTTCTTTCTTTCTTTTTCATAAGTTTGCCTTTCTAAAATTTTATATTAATTGTTTTGATTCTACTTTAATTTCTAATGCTTCTATTATATCTTGATAATCTTCTGTATTATATTGCGCAGGAAAATGCACAACTAATTGATATACATTTGTTAGTGGATTATTATAATAAAGTGTTTGTTTTGGTGTTGTCATTGTTCTAAAAAATGTACCATCATCATCTTGAGTTATAGTGTTATTTTGTATAATATTCACCGCACTTTGTGATGTATAGTCGATTTCATTCATATATAATTCGTATGTAAGTGGTAAATTTGTTGTTGTTCTTAATGTTAAATCATATTCTAAATCAACTTCTGCAGTTTTAGTTCCATCTTGATTTCCTATTGAAAATGTATATACATATTCATTATTTCTAGGAATTATAGAAGCTAAATTTAATGACATCTGAGAATAATCTTCTTTTAGTAAATAGAATGCTATATCTACATTTGCAATTGAACTAGATTCACTTTCATATCTAGAAAGTACAAGTGTAAACATTCTTATAACTACAAATAACCCGATTAAAAGAAGAAACAATTTTTCATATAATCTTCTTTTTCGATTTACTTTCATTCTTTTCCTCCGCTTTTATTTTTCAACCATATTAAAATGAACACAATTGTTATGAAGATTAATCCTAATAATAAAACTTCGCGTGAAAATAATACTTTTTTCCATATTCCTACTTTTGGGATTATTTTTTCTACTTTTCCAAAAATTTGTGTTTCTTCTATTGGTTTATCTTGTGAATTGTTTGCATCACCTTTTGTGATTATTTTATTATCTTGTTTTTTTATTAATCTATGAGTTATATAGTTGTCTTCTTCTTTAAAAACAATAATATCATTTTCTTCTACATCTTTTGTTACTCTAACTATTACTACGTCCCCTATTTCTATAGTACCTGACATACTTCCTGTTGCAACTTCAAAAAAAGCATAACCCAATATATTGGCATTATCCTTTTTTAAAACTCGCATTTGTATAATATAATATATGCCGAATATTATTGTAATTAAAATACATATTATTAATACATTTAATATAAAATTAAGTACTTTTTTTAAAATATTCACTTTTTCACCTCATCTATGGATGGGTTTTATTCTTCAACATATGGAATTATTTGTTCTCCTATGTATTGAATGGCTTTAACTGTAATTGGTATTTGCAGTTGAGAGCCCTCAACTACCCCTAATTGAGTATCTTGTGCATTATATGACTCATTATCTTGCCATTCTATTTCCATTTTTATTGTATTTGTTACTCCATTTTTTATATCTTGTAGTGGGATTATACCTGTATATGTATTTTCACCTGTTCTTATAAGAGTATTGTGTTCTTCAATTTCTTCAATAGATTTTATAACAATATTTTCATTTGTTAGTGAATCCTGATTAAGAGTAATATCATATTTTACTGATACATCTGTGTTTTCAGGGCTTATTTGTATTTGAAAACTCCCTGATAAACCTGGTGCAAGATTGCCAGGTTTAACATGTGAATTGTTTTCTATTGATGTTGTATTTATTGTAAAATTCGTTTCTACACCTGTAGAAATCTCTGTACCATTAACAATAATTTTCCATACTCCATTTTCCATTTGAACTACACCACTTACTTCACTATGGAAAAGTGCGTATATATGTATTATTTCATATATAATTAAACAAGCTAAAACTATACATACCATTATTAATATTCTTTTAATATTGTTATGCACTTTGTTCTTCATTCTTTTCAACATTTCCTTTTTTATCATTTAAACCTCTTATATCTGTAACTACTATGCTTATTTGATATAAAAATGCTAATAAAGATGGTAACACTATTATAAATAAGAATCCCCATCTAGATTCCAATGCTCCTAAAATAGCTCCAACTCCACTTAATACTTGTGCATTTTCAGAAGAACCCAACACATATTCACTTGAGACTTTTTTATCTCCAACAAATGTATATGTTGATTCTTTTTCTGTAACTTTTTCTACATTAACAACTTCTCCTAATGCAACTTCTATTTGTTGATTATATGTATTATAGAAAAATGCTTTATTTCCAGTTGTTATTGTATCTGATTTATCAGCGATAACTAAATCCCCCTTATTGAAAATTGGTTCTAATGTGGCATCTGAAACTATAATTAGAGATTTGTTTCCAAATTCTGTAACCTTAAATTGGTTATAAGATAGTAGGCAAACAGTTACAAATACTGCTATTACTACATAAATAATAAATAAAAAGTTTAAAATGATTTTTTTCATAATTTTTCGTTCCTTTCTTACTCCATATGATATTTTTTTTATCCTATTTCACTATATCATATTGAAAAAATTTTTTCAACATTTTTTTCATTTTTTAAAAAATTTCCATTTACTTTTTTTATATGCAATGTTATAATAAAATAAATTTTAATGGAGGTTACTAATGATTAATATAACAGACGAAGCTAACAAAGAGAAAATTATAATGCTTGAAAAGAAGTCTTTGTCCACTACTTTAGAAATTCAAAAAACTTTTAATAAACAAATACTGATGTATATAAAAAATGTCCTAGGTAGTGTTCACATTTCTTCTGAAGTTAATTCTAAAAGCAAAAAATTTAAATATTTAGATTCATCTTCAGATGCATTAAACAAATCAAATGATAGTATTATGATTTTGGAAAATTTAATAAAACAGTTAGACTCAATATCAAAAGCTGATTCCAAAAAAGAAGAAAAAGAGTTAATTGAAGAATATAATTCTAATTTTTCTAAAAAAATAAATAAAGTTTATAGCAACACAAAAAATATTGAAGAATTTATTCATACTTCTGCAACTACAGATTTTTCTTATTTAGAGGATGACCCTCTACCTGAAAATGATGAAAGAACTAAAAAACTTGACAAAATTCTTGATAAAAATGAAATGGAAGATTCTTTTATTGAAAATACGCTAATAATTTCAGAAGTTCACAAAAAAGTTATTTTACCATATAAGATTGAAAGATTAGCAGATATTTTATTAACTAATAGCTCTAAATATAAATCTTTAAATGATATAGTTGAAAAATTATATACAAGACCAATTAAATATTATAAACCATCTGCATTTTCTAGATTTAGAGAAACATATAAATTAATGAGAGAAAGAGAAAAAGCTCCATTTCTAAAATGTTTTTCATTAGCATTAGAACTTTTTGGAATGTATAATTTACACCCTGCGATTATTACAGCTTGCAAAAATTTAGATCAACTGGATATTTACTTAGCTTGCCTAGAAGATAATACTTTAAGTGATTTTCACTTTTTTGATATAAAATTCGAAGTAAGACCTTCAATATATTAAAATGACCATTTAATTATAAAAATCAAATGGTCATTTTTTATTTTTTAAAAGTTTTCATTTAATAAAAAATCTATTAAATTTATATGTTTTATACCATTATATTCATATTTCATTTTATCTAAAGTAATAACATATTTAGGATAATTATCTTTTATAACATCATAAGCTCCAAATTCTCTTTTTTTAGTATCTTCATTTGATATGCTAAATGCTACTTGTACATAAATCTTTTTATCAGGTTTTGTTGCTACAAAATCAATTTCTCCTTTTCTTGTTTTTCCAGTATATACATCATATCCTTTTATTAATAGTTCATTATATACAATGTTTTCAATTGCATAAGATTTATCTATTTCAGTTTTATTATTTTTAATTTGAGCTATACCTAAATCTGTTACATAGTATTTATTTAAAGTTTTTAAAATTGCTTTTCCATGAATATCATACCTATATACTTTTTTTATTAATAAAGCTTTACATAGTGCATCTAAATATGAATAAATTGTAAGTGTTGAAACATCTCTTCCCTCATTTTTTAAAAAGTTAATAATATTCTCTGCTGAAAATTCTCTACCAATTGTATCTATTACATATTGTAAAATAAGGTTAAATAATGTAGTATCTCTTATTTTTAATCTTTCTACAACGTCTCTTAATATTATAGAATCAAATACTCCATATAAATAATTTTTTATTGCTTCCTCATTATTAAATTCAAATCTATTTGGAAGGCTTCCCCATTTCATGTAATTTTCAAATATTTCTTCTGTAGATTCTTCTACTCCTGTTAATTGTAAAACTTCTTTATATGATAATGGATTTATTTTAAAACTTACATATCTGCCAGAAAGAACAGTTGATAACTCTTCTGATAATAGTCTACTATTTGAACCTGTTATAAATACACTTACATTTTTTGATGCCCTTAATGAATTTATAACCTTTTCAAAATTATCAACATTTTGTATTTCGTCAAAAAATAAGTAATATTTTTTTTCATCTTTTATTTTGTCTTTTACATATTTATTTAATTCTTTATAATCTGTTAAGCTTTCATATTCTATAAATTCAAAGTTAATGTATATAATGTGATCTTCATCTATTTCTCTTTCTTTCAATTCATTCATTATTTGTTCTAGAATAACAGATTTTCCACATCTACGTATTCCTACTAGTATTTTGATTAAGTCACTATCATAAAAATCTCTAATTCTATTTAAATAAAGTTCTCTTTTTAACATAGTATCACCTACTTCTATTATAATTATAGTTCATTTAACAATATTTGTCAAGTTATTTTTGTATATAAAAACAACTTTTATTTTTATTGATTTATTTTTATTTATGATAATTATTTTTACTTTTTGTAATGTTTTTGTAATATTTTTGTAATAAAGATGAAATTTTTTTGTAAAAAAACTTGACTTTTTGTAATATTTCGTGTACGATTAAGGTATAAGATACTAAAAATATCTAATTACAAAGGTAAAAATCTATTTAATTTACGCAAAGATAAAGGAGTTGATTACTATGAAAACTCAAGAATACACACCAGTAACAAACTGTTTAGCTTTAACAGTAAGAAAAGAACACAGATTAATTGTAATAAAGAATACTGCTAAAACTACAATACGTATGTCAGTAAAAACTTTATTATATGTATTATTCTTGATGTTCGCAAGTGTAATGGTTTAGAATTAAATTAAATATATAAAAAAATAAATTCACTTATATTTTAGTGAATTTATTTTTTTGTTTTATTCTCTTCGTTATTTGCCCTTTTTCTGTATTCTAATAAAACTCTTTGTGTTATTGCAATTATAAAAATTATTATAACAACTATTAATAGAATTATTAATATTAAACTTCTTATTGAAATATTTAATTCAAATTTCTTTTTAGGTTTTTCATCATTATTATTATCAGAATTAGAAACTACTGTTTCTTCTTTTTTATTTTCTTGGTTTTCAACTTTTTCTAAAACTATATCTGTACCTTCTTCAATTAATACATTATCTTCGCCTTCAGTATATTTATTTAATCTTGCTACTAATACTAATCTATCATTAGATCCAGATGAACTACATGTTGATAATAATAATAATTTATCATTTTGCAAAAATTCTAATTGTCTTTTAAAACTAGCATTTGAACTAAATGTGTTAATTAATTCATTTGTTCTTCCATTTTTATATATAGGTAAGTTATATATATCATTTGAAAATGCATTTACTCTTGCTATACAAAAAATATCCATCTTATAAATTTCTGTTTCTGTATATAATGAACCTATTTTATGCTGTTCAAAAAAATCCGCATCTTCAAATTTCTTTATATCTGAAAACATATATCCAGATCTCATATTATGTCCATAGATAATAGAATAATCATCTTCAAAATTTCTTTGATTTCTATAATCTAAAAAAATACTTCCACTAGTAGAATATTCTTTTTTGTAATTAGTGTTTAAATATTCTGAATTATCTTTTCCTATAACTACTGGATAATCAATATTTGTATCATTGATTCTTAGCCAACCACATATATCTGAATTTATTTCTTTCAATGGTTCTAATGAAAACTCTTTTGTAATATTATCTGGCGGTCTTAGTTTTATAATATCATTAGAAAGTTTTGCACTATCATATACAATAAAAGCATCAAAAAAAGCATATAATCCAAATAATAAAAAGATTATAAAAAATGCTATAGCTATTAAATTAATTATATCATCTACTTTTTTTATTATTTTATCTATCATATTTTCTCTTTCTTTTTTAAATATTTCTAATTTGTAATCTTCCAATTACTTTCCCTATTATTGAATCTACAGATATTGTTCCAAATACTCTTGAATCATTTTTTTCTAATCTATAATCATTCATTATAAAATATTTTCCTGCCTCTACTGTATAAGGAAAAACTATTTCTGAATTTTCATTTTTAGTTGTTTCATAAAATGCTAGATGCTCTTCCGGATATTCATCTATTAATAATTTTCCATCTTCTGATATATCTACAGTTTGCCCTTCTTTTGCAACTATTCTATATACATTTTTTTTATTTTCATTTTTAACTATAACTACATCACTAAGTTCAAAGTTTTTTTCAATTTTATAATATAATAGTAAGTCTCCTTCTGTGATGTTAGGACTCATAAAAGATGTTTCCATTCTTTTTAAGCCAAAAACTACACCAAAAAAAATGTAGAATATTATAGCTAATACTAAAATCTTAATTGTTAAACTAATTAAATTTTTTATTGTTTTTTCATTTTTAATTTTACTTATTGGAATAAGTGAAACAATTTTTTCTTTAGAAACATCCATTTGAACCCTCCTTCTCTCTTATAGTTTTTTAAATAAAAAACCAAATCAAACCATTTAAGTTTTATTATTATGGTATGATTTGGTTTAATAATGTTTTATTTTTTATTAATCTTCTTTTTTTGATGTCTTTTTAATTACCATGATTCCAACAAATGCTAATGCTATTAATACAACAAATGGCATAACGTTGATGAAGATACCTGTTACTGGGCCTGCTTCCCTTTTATTTACATATGTTGTCTTGTTGTTTGTATTGAAAGCTGTTTTGTCATCATCTACACCTGGAACTGCAACTGTTGTTTTTTGAGACATTGATTTGTTATTTTCTGTACTTCCATCAATAAATGTTTGATAATTATTATCTGTTTCTACTATAGTATATGTTGTTCTTATTGGTAATTGATTTTCTGTTCCATCTTTTCCTATTGTTATTGTATCATTATGTTTTAATTTCAATGTAACAGTTCCATTACCTGAAGCATCCATTGTAACCTCTGTAGGATTATTTGCTCCTGCTGAACTACCACTGATTACATATGTTTCATTTGGTTTTGCATTTGAAATAGATATTGTATATGTAAAATATTCATCTAATCTTCCTAAATTACCTTCTACTTTTTTTGTTAATTCTATATAAGTATGTTGAGATGCTGATTCAAAAAGTACATTTTCTTTTTCTTCTGTTTCACTATTACTATTATATCCTTGTGTCGCTACAGCATATACTAAATATGTTCCTGTAGGAGTTACTCCATCCTCTTCAAAAGTATTTCTAACAGATACAACTACATCGTAAGTTTTTGTATTATCTACTGGATAAGTTGTAGAATCTGTACTTCCAGTTTCAGCAATTGTAAAGTAATAATCTCCTAATTCATTAAATTTTACATTAGTAAAATCTAAATCTGCTGTCTTAGTTGCAACATTATTTGCATCTGGTATTACATTATTAAAATCAATTGTAAGTGTTCCTGGTAAATCTCTAACTGTTGCTGGATTACCTGACTTTGCTGTAATAGTATATGTGAATGTATTTGTTACATTATTTGTAACATTTTCAACTTCCCTAGTTATTGTTACTTTACCAGTATTTCCAGTTGCTAAAGTTGCATCTTCAAAAGCATATACATTTGTTCCTACAAATGCAAATACTGAAAATAAAATTGCTATTATACTAGCTAATGCGATTGTTTTTTTCATAAAAAACCTCTCCTTCTATAATTTATATTTTTTGGATTTCACATCCAATTTTCACATATTATAGCACCTGTTTTTTGTTATGTCAACATTTTTTGTTAATTTTTTATTGTTTCTTTTTTAATCTTGTTTGCATTGTTTGAGTGTGTTTGAGAAATTTTGGAAAAAGTATTGAAAATTATTTCGCATTATGTTAAAATGATTATGTCTATTTGATAATAATTTTGTTAGGAGATTTTATGATGAAAAAAAATAGCAATATAAATGTAGCTAATAAATTATATATAAGTAGAAAATTTATTTTTAGTAGTGTGCTTATTGTTATGCTTTTCATATTATTATTTAATGTTATTTGTTCAAATATTATATCTTATGCAGATGATGATACAAAAACAATAACTGTAACAATAAAATGGAATGATGAAAATTCAACTTCTTTAAGACCTTCTAATGTTACTTTACATTTACTTAACACTACTACTTCAGAGGAACAATTATCTAACAATAACAATTGGACTAAAAATGGTAATACATGGACTTATGAATTTACAGTTCCCGATAATACTGATGAATATGAAGTTTGGGAAAATGATATTCCATACTATCGTAGTAGCACTGCAACAAATGGAAATCGTTATAAAATAATAACGAAAACATCACTTCCAGCTCCAGGATATTCAACTGTTGCATATTCTTCCGAAGCAAGAAACAAAGCTACTATTACAAATATATGTTTTAAGACTCCAATTACTATTACAAAAATTTGGAATGATGAATCATATTCAAATAATAGGCCAGAAAATATAACTGTATATTTAACTAAAACTTCGTCAACTCTACTTGAAGGTCAAGCTTTAAATGCAAAAATGAAAACTCTAGCTAATAATACAAATACAGTTTATGATAGAGATCAAACAACTGTAAAATCTATAATTAAAGCAACTTATGAACAATATATGGCAAAAAAAGCTACTATAGATCAAGATCCAGCAAAATATGAAATTCAATCTAGTGGATTACCAGTTTATATGTGGTATCAAGCAAACGATTCAACATATGGAAACACTCTTTATTTCTATAGCGAGGCAGATAATATATATATGAATCCTACTAGTGATTATGCTTTCTGCAGGCTTACTGCTTTAACTAACATTAGTGGTTTGTCTGAATTTAATACGACTTATGTAACAAATATGGAAGGAATGTTTTGGAAAACTACATCTCTTCAAGATATTAGCCCTTTAGAAAATTGGAATGTATCTAATGTTGAAAACATGTATCGAATGTTTGGTAGGCTAGTAAGTAGCAGTTATGAATCAATGAAAATTGCAAGTGTTGAACCTTTACAAAATTGGGATATTTCTAATGTAATAAATATGGCAAATATGTTTGATGGTAATTCAAATCTTAGAGATATATCTGCAATTTCTAATTGGGATGTTAGCTGTCTTCAAAGTATGCGTCAAATGTTTAGTCACACCGGTATTAGAAGTTTTAATCCACTTGTAAACTGGAACATAGTAAGTATACTTAATTCATCTAATGGTAGTAGTGCCTCTGGGCTTTATATGATGTTTGCGCAGTCTACTGGAACTAGTACTAATGGTAATCATTCTAATGTACCTATTTTTACAGTAAGGCCAGGAACATGGAATAATAATAACGAAGTCTACAGAACTTCAACAACATCTACCCCAGTATATAGCATTTATCATTCAATAAGTAATCCAGAACTAGATTTAATTTCAAGTTTAGATTCTGGTTGGATTAAAAATGGAAATGTTTGGACTTATACATTTATAGTTAATAATGATGGAAGTAAATATAAAGTATGGGAAGATACAACCAGAGATGATTTCCCTAGAAATTATGAAAGTAGTGCTGATAATACAACTGAACATCCTGCAATATATGTTGAAAATAATGCAGCAACTATTACAAATACTAATACTAAAAGATATATTACAGTTACTAAGCAATGGAATGATGATAATAATTCATATAATGCAAGGCCAAATAATATTAAACTTCATTTAATTAAAGAAGGAACAGATATACAATCTGATGATAATAATTGGACAAAAAATGGTAACACTTGGACTTATGTATTTGAAGTATCAGACAGTGATGAATATAGTGTTTGGGAAGAACCAGTATCACATTATACAACAAACGCTATGCAATCATCCCCTATTCCAATTACAAATAATTCTGCTACAATAACAAATAATATAAATACCTCAGATATCACTTTAGTTAAAAAAGTTACAGGAAATTTAGCCAAAACAGATAAAGACTTTGAATTTGAAATTACAATTTATGATGATAATAATACTGCTTTACCTGGTAATATTACAATTGAACGTAATTGTCAACCAAGTGAAATTTCTAATGGTAGCAAAATTAATTTAAAACATAATGAACAAATTATTATTAAAAATGTTATTAGCGGATATAAATATACTATAATAGAAACAGATACAGATTATACTGAATATTTCAAAATAGATAAAACTGATGAACTTGACGAAAGCCAAAAAGTAGTTGTATCTCAAACTACAGGAACTACAATTAATAATCAAACTTTAAACGAAAATCAAACTGTAACATTTATTAATAATAAAGATAGTATTCCTTCAACAATGGTTAATACATATATTAAACCATATATAAATATAACTATTCTATCAATATTATTTATTATTATAATTTTTAAAAAAGATTATATAGAAAAAATCTTAAATAAAGAAATAATATTAATAACTTCAAAATTCAAAAAATAATAAGACCCTAGTTTTTACTAGGGTCTTTATTAGTTTAATCTACTGAATTATTTTTAACATATGTTACTTTTACAGATCCACTCTTTAATTTGCTTAAATCTATATAATAACCTTCTTTAATATATTCCTCTAACTCTGTATCACTTAGTGCTAAAGTGAATGTATCAAATGACTTATTTATACTAATTTCATTATCATCAAAGTCTGTACCTGTAATTATAATTTCAAACTTTCTAGTTTCATCTATATCTGTTAAATCTAATCTTCTTTCTTCTCCAACTACTTTATTATCTATGTCTTCTTGACTATCTTTAATTACTTCAATAAATGCATTTTCTAATTGTTCTAAAATTGTTTCATCTTCACTAGTATGGACATTAAATGATTTATCTGTGTAGTTACTATCAAGTCCTTCGTAATTGCCTTCTCCTTCTAGCATATTTTTAAGTCTAGTTTGTTGTTCAGTATAGAAGGCATCTCCTGTTTTATGACTATTATTATATCCTCTATTATCACCATTATTAGCTCCGCTATTATTAATACTTGAATTTATATTATTACTATCTTCCAAATTATTTTGAATATATTCTTCAGAAGGATTTAATAATACTTCTGCCATACTACCATTCAATCCAATACCTATTGTGTATACTTTACATGTTCTGTCTATTGAAGAATTTTCAGAATATGCAGTAGTTATTGCTTCTTTAGTTGCTTCCATCTGTTTCATTGTATAATAATAATATTCTGCTGATGTAAATTTTTCTTTAGCTATTCTGTTTCCAATTGTAGGATATGTTGTTCTTCCTGGATCATCTGATGGTATAATTTCTGTTGAACCAACAGAAGTAGAATTATAATGTGTTGGATCCCCATCTGTTACTAATATTAGTACTGGTACTCTTGTATAATCTTTTCCAGATACCTGTTTTTCAGTTGCTCCTGTTAAAATAGCTTCTCCTCTTTGAATTCCAGCTTGAGTATATGTTCCAATTATACTTTCTTCAGCATATGATTTTGCTTCTAAAACTTTACCAGTTTTATCATTTACTGTTGTTGTTAAAATACCATCATATCTATTAGTACTTGAGTAATATGTATGATAAGTTGACCAATTAAAGATTATATATTCTCCATTAGGGTTTCTTTCATATTTACCAAGTTCTATTAAATAATAATCAGAATCTGTAGATGATATTTTACTATTATATAATTGAACTGCTATTCTGTTTTCTGGATTGCTTTTAATAACTTCATCAATTGCTTTGTTAACTGATTCTACCATTGTTATTGCTTTTGCTGTATCAACTTTATTTGTATTACCAGGTCCCTTTAAATTCCTATTATCTGGATCATCTAGCATACTTGATGATACATCTAATACAAATACAACGTCCATTGGTACTGTTGGATTGTTAGCATTTGTTGTAATAACAGTTGCTTGAATTCCTTCTCCAACTATATTTGTTACTGTTCTTCCATCTTCACTATATCTAGGAATATAATGTTCAACAGAATCTTCTCTAACTGTGTATCTATATTCATTACCATTTAAGTCATATTTATTCAAATTATCAAATGTTACTTGCCATTTATTATTGTTATTATCTACTTTATTATCTGATGTAAGAATTTTTTCTATTGTTGTATCTTCTCCATTTTTTTGTAGTATAAATTTAATTGATTCAGGTCTATTAGATGTATCTGATTCATCATCCCAAATTTTTGTTGCTACAAATGATGTATATTCTTCTTCAACATGTACAATAACTGTATCTATTAATCCTGGTTTCTCTGGTTCTTTTGGATCAGCTGTTGGTTTAGTTGGGTCATTTTCATCTTCCATGTTTTTGTAATCTGATAGGTCCTTAGAATTGTTTGGTCTACTTGGTTCTTCACCTTGAGGTTCTGACCAATATAAGTTATTACTAATTTCATCCCATATAACATTTGTTGTTCCATCATTAAGATTTTGCATTTTATTTATTGTGTATGTGTAAGTTAGTGTTGCTGTTTGACCTGGTGCTAATTCTTCTATAACAATATTTTCTAAGAAGCTTTCATCTTTTTGTGTTGTAGATATTTCTCTGTCATTTTCGTCTGTTATAACTAAACTGCCTGTTTTATATGTCATCTTATTAATACTATCATCTATCCAGAATTTATCTTCTAGTTTAACTGTTCCTGTTAGCTCAGAAACATATTGGTCATCTGTTTTTGCACTATTTTTAACTGTTACTACATATATAACTTCACTTGTTTCACGTAATTTTGGTGTTTGAGTATTTGAATTATAGTCCATAACAGATTTTTTTGATGCTTTAAATACAGGTGTTTTTACTGTGTTTGTATATTGTTCTTCTATTTGTTCGTCTTCACTAGGTAATTTTTCTGCTCCAATTTTTGCAACATTTGTTACTGTTTCTTTTCTGTTTTTATTAACAGTTACATCAAAATATACTTTTTTAACTCCACCTGCTGGAACAGTAACTTTTTTCCATACAATTTTATTTTTATTATTTCCTGCTAATTCTCCGCCACCACTAATTATATTATTTAATAGTGTAGTTCCTTCTGGTATTGTATCTGTAATTCTTGTTGTTGCATCATATCTAGAATCATTTTTTAAATTTATATAATATCTTAGTCTTGTGCCTGGTGTTACAATTTGATTTTCTAGCTCTTCCCCATTTACAGAAATCACTTTTACTTCTTTACTATATGTAATTGTTGGATTATGAGTTGTATTTGTATTATCTTCATTTACCTTTGCAGTATTATCTATTTGTATAATATTGTCCCCTAGTATAACTTTTACTTTATAAGATACTACTATTTCTTCTCCAGCATTTATGTCTTTTTTCCAAGTAATTTCACCATTTTCTGATTTTGTACCATTATTATCTATAGAACCTTCAACAAATTCTGTTCCTTGTGGTATACTATCATATATGTGAACACCTTCTGCTTTTACTTTTCCATTATTTTTTACATATATCTTATATGTAATTATATCTCCTTTAAAAACAGTTGATACATTTTCATCTTCATTAACAATTGCAACTTTTCTACTTTGTAAATTTGGTTTATAAATATCTATATCATTAACATCTAGTTTCAATGTTTTTGGAACCCAGCCAATTGATTTTGTATACCAAGGTTCTTCTGTTATATATGTATTTGTTTGTGTTGCTGTTTGAGTAGTTCCTTGATTTTGGCCGTTTTCCCCTGTAGATGTACCTGTAGATGTAGTTGTAGTTGTTCCTTCATTGTTTGAATAATAAGTAGTACTATTTTCAGTTTGAGGATTATTTGTTTGTTCATTATCTGTTTGAGAATTATCAGTTGTATTTTCCTCTTTATCTTCACTTTCTACAGCATTTGCATCCTCTCTTTTTTCATTACTTCTTGTTTCAGATTCACTAGATTGACTTTCAGAAACAGTTCCATTGCTTTCGTCTATACTAGCTAAAGAATCATTGTTGTTTTTTAGATATATAACTGTTCCAACTATTGCAGATACAACTAATATAGCAATAATAGCAATTAGTAAATTACTTTTTTTCTTTACTGACCACTTTTCCATAAAAACAAGTCCCCCCTTATTTTATAATTTATATTTCAACAGCTTTTGTAATAAGCCTTTGCTTTCTACCATTTGTACATGTTATTAATGTTATTTCTCTTTTTTCTGAATTTATATTTTCTAAAATAGAAACATCATCTGGACTTACTGAATATATTTTAAATATTTTATAATCAATTGTTTTATTTTTTAAATCAGTAATTTTTATTATATCTCCAATTTTTAAATATTTAGTTTTCCCAAACATTGTTCCATCTATATTGTTATGACCTGCTATTGTATAGTTTCCTATCTCGTTAATATTGGGTCCATAAAATTTTGTAACAGATATTTTCATTGTTGTTTCATTAGTTTCATTTATGATTGGATATTTTATTTTTATTTGAGGAATTTCTATTATTCCTTCAATTTTATATCCTTCATATGTTTCTTGTAAGATTTCACCTTCTGGAATACTTCCAAATTCTTCTTCTATTTGTGTTAATTTATCATTTATATTTTTTTCGTTTAGGTAGTTATTGTAATATTTATTAAAAATCATACTGCCTACAATAATTGCTGCAACTATAAGAAAAATTAGTATTATATTATATACTTGTTTCTTTCTATTTTCCATGTTTTTCACTTTGTTTTTTCTTTAATATTAATACAATTACTATTGCGAATATTAATATAGCAAAAATTACTAGTAATGCAATACTATCATAAGTTATAGGTAATTTTGAAGTTTCCTTTTTTTGATTTTTTCCTTGTGCTTCTTCTCTTATACATTCTAATAGTTTGACATCTATTATTTCACTACCATCACTTTTAACTTCTTTAATGTATACTATATATTTATCACCTGCAACTGTATCTTCTGGTTGTAAAATTTCATTATTTTCTACTGTTTTCCATTCAGAGCTTTGAGGCATTTGTGATAAATATAAATTATAAAACTCTTTTGCTAATTTTAATTTTCCATATGCATTACCAGAATAATTATTAATTTTATCTGCTAATTCATATAGTTTTCCGGGATTTGAAGTATTGTCGTTTGCACTTAAAAGTTCATAATAATAGCTAGAACCTGCTTTTGCATCTATTACTATTTTACCTGTTGTAATTGTTGTATCTACTCCATCTATAATAGAATTTTTTGTTACTGTTTGTGTTGTGTCTATTTTTATTCTTTCTGTTGCCTTATTTGCAATAGTTGTAGTGTTTATAAAATTTATTATTTCATCATCTATTGCATTTTCTATGTCTATTTCTTCTCCTGATTTTAATGGATTACCGTTTTCGTCTTTAATCCAAATATACAATTCTGTATAATTTTGTGGATTATTTGTTCCATCAACATATGCTACATTAAGTGCATCTTCATTAGTACTATCTTTTGCAGAATTTACAAAGTTTAAACTATCTACATTAGTACTACTTGAATTTGAAATTGCAAATTGGAATATGTTGTTACATATTTCATTATAATAAATTAAATATTTATTATCAGATTTTTTTAGTACTATTGTCTCGTTTCCTGTTTCTGCATATACTGAAATTGTTAATGCAAATAGTATTATACTTACAAAAATTCCTAATAAAAGTATTTTTATTAATGATTTTTTCATTTATCTTCCCCCTTTTATCAATCTTTTATTTCCGTAAGGCTTTTATATTTGAATCATTATATTACAATTTTGTTACAATGTAAATACTTTTTTTAATTTTTTCTTGTTTTTTCCATTTAAAAAATCTTACATCCGTAGGACTTGCAGTTATTGTTCTTTGTGTTGTTAAAATTACCCAACCACCTCCTTGGTGTCCCCCCTCACCGAGTCGGATTATAAAGTGTTATAAGCACAACTACCTGTGGATTTTCAATAGGAGCAACTCCACAAAAGGAAGTTACATATTTATTTGTATTTACACCATCTTCAGAAGTCCCCGTTTTTCCACCTATTCTATATCCTTTAACTTTCGCATTTTTTCCTGTTCCCTCAGATACAACAGATTCCATCATGCTTAAAACCTTTTCAGATGTTTCTTTAGAAATTACAAAACCATTTTCTTTTATTGGCATTTCAATTTCCTCTTTTGTTTCACTATTAATTATTGATTTAACTACTCTAGGTCCAATACTTTTTCCTCCATTTGCAACAGAACTCACTGCTGTTACTAATTGAATTGGTGTAATTTCAAATCTTTGACCAAAACTAATTGTTGCAAGTTCAACAGGACCTGCTTTTTCTTCTTTTAAAAAGATGCTATTTGCTTCACCAGGCAAATCAATATTTGTTTTATTTAATAATCTAAATTTATTTAAATATGAATAATATGTATGAACCCCCAGTTTTTGCCCTAGACCAATAAAAACTGGATTGCATGAATTCATAAGTGCTTGTCTTAAACTCTCTGCTCCATGAGGTCTATAATATCTCCAACATTTAATTCTAACGCCTGCAACTTCTATACTCCCTGTACATGCAAATTCTCCTTGTTTATCTATATCTGTAACAACTCCTTCTTCAATTGCTGCAGATGAAGTTATTATTTTAAATACAGAACCTGGTTCATAAGTATCTGCAATCGCTTTATTTCTCCACACTGCTTGTAACATTTTAGTTTTTTCAGACTGTTCCATATTGTCCCAGTTTTGTTTCAATTCATCAGTATATGCTACGTATGGCTCATTTAAATTATATGATGGATATGTTGCCATAGCTAAAATATCTCCATTTTGTGGATTCATAACAACAATATTTCCTCCATCTGTACATTTATTGTCTATACATGCCTCTTCTAAATATTTTTC